>NZ_JARAMP010000012.1:0-149443 GCF_028802875.1 Seohaeicola sp. 4SK31
GCCTGCAAGCGCCTCGCGCCAATCTGAAGCCGACCCAGCCCAATCCGATACAGTCATGACCCAACGCTCCCATTCTCTCGGAAAGAATTGAATCAGAGATCTTCAAAATACGCAACTGTAGTACTAACGCGTGATAACCGTTCAGCTCCGGCAATTCCTTGTCGTGATAGTAATTGCGCTTCAGTTCGCGATAGATCGTGGACGGAGCACGACCCAGCCGATCCGCCATCTTTGGAACCGGCATTTTGGCTTCACGCCACTTGGCAAGCTTCCGGCGCTCTTCCAAACTCAGGTGAGGGTAGCAGCGTCCCATTCGACATCCTCCATGCAACATTCTGTTTTGATACAGAATTTGCACTTCGGATGTGAATCCACCCGTGAAATCTCAAGGTACGTTGCGACAGGTTCCGCTATCTCAGTTTCATCAGTTCTTCCCTGAATGCTTCAGTCGGTGTGCGCCATCCGAGGCATTTTCTGGGTGTGTTGTTCAAGCGGTCGCAAATCGCCTTCATATCGCGATTTGAGAGAGCGGCCACGGGCGCATCTCGTGGCAGAAACCGACGCGCCCGCTTGTTCAGGTTCTCGACAGAGCCCTTCTGCCACGGAGCCTGCGGATCACAGAACCACGCCTCAGTGCCGATCCCTGGCTTGAGTTTGCGCCAGTCGCGGAACTCAATCCCGCGATCGAACGTGATTGATTTGCGTGCAGGTTGGGGCAGGGGTTCCATAACGCCCATCAGGCGGTTCATCAGGTGCGTCGTGCTGCGATCATTGTTCCGGAACAGGACGGCGAAGCGCGTCTTGCGCTCGACCAGTGAAGCTACATTCATTTTGCCCTGTGCACGTTCAAAGATCATGAGATCGCCCTCCCATTCGCCAAATGTCTCACGCGATCTGACGTAGGCGGGCCGCTCATGGATCGACCGATCCGGCGGAAAAACAAGGCCACGCGGCGTGCGTCGACCTCGCGGATGCCGCTTCTTACGTCGATGCGGCAGATAACGGGCCAATTGTTCAGACTGGCCGTCGGGCCCGTAAATATAGGCATAGATCGTCTCATGGCTGACGCGCAAATCTTGACCCTCATACCGCAAGCGCCCCGCGATCTGTTCCGGTGACCATCCTTCCTCCAACTGCTTGATAACATGAACTCGAAGATCCACGAACCGCACCAGCTTGCGACGCCGAGCGCGACGCTCGACAGCAGACCTCTGGGCATTCATCCCATAATAGCCATTCAGGTTTGGCAGGTCGTCGTCGACAAATCGATTCCGCTTGATCTCGCGATACACAGTCGAGCGATGCCTGCCGACCTCAGCGGCGATCTTGTCGACGGACATTTTGGCGTTCAACATATCTTCAATCGCACGCCTCTCGCGTAGGTTCAGCTCTGTGTGGGCCATCTTTCATTCTCCTGCTTTCCAGCAAGATAGGGGATTTGTCGCAACCCAAGTTAGAATGTGCCCGGCTACAATTAAGAATACGGATAATTCGTTTTATGTTAAGGCAATCTCCAGATCCCTTCGTCCTGAACCACCCGGGATTCTGAAAGAAGCTTCTCCAGATGCGCCGCGGCATTTCGTTCGGCGGCCATTGCAATATGCGGGTCAGATTTTTTGTAAACAGAAGTGGCGATATTCTGGAGCGAGTCGGAGGTACTTGAGAGGTGCGCGAGAATCTCCGACTCACGACGCATCCGGTTGGCGAGCAACCGTTTGACGTACGGTCCCGGGTCCCGGAGTACAGGTCCGTGACCCGGCAGGCTGACCTTATCGTTGCGATCGATTAGCCGCTGAAGCTGGGTGCAGTAATCGCGCATGTTGCCGTCAGGGGGGCTGACTATAGAACTGTTCCAACTCATCACGTGATCGCCTGTGAAAAGTACTCCATCCGGCCTCGCGAAGCAGAGGTGATCGCTCGCATGACCAGGTGTGTGCAGGACAGTAAGACCAGCGATCACCTGCCCGTCTTTCAAAAAGCCGTCAGGTTGAAACGCATCGTCAGGAAATGCGCGCGAAACATAAACCGGCAAACCTGTACGTTCGCGCAATGCCGGCACGGCCCCGAAATGATCGGAATGGTGATGTGTCAGGAGAATTCCGGCAGGGTTGGCTCCCAAATTCTCGACGATTGCTTCGAAATGTGCACTGTCTTCTGCTGGACCGGGGTCGATAATGAACCGACCGTCAGGAGTATCAATGATATAGCTATTCGTCCCGTGATAGGTCATCTTCCCGGGATTGTTGGCAACGATCCTTAGGATTCCCTCGGCCACCTCTACGCCCTGCGCACGAGGAGGGTCAGGCTCACCGTAAAACATGTTGTTTCTTGTCATTCTTTACGACCATGTATTGATTGCGAACAATCCGTATCATGCAGCTCCGCCTCTTGCTCTTGCACAGTTTCGGAAGCCTCAAGCTGGTTTTCAGCGCCGGTCGAACCCGGCACTGGAACAAAGCAACGAAGCCCAGCGTTCAAACACGGCCCCGATTTTGGAACCCTGTATACAGCACCACAGCAATTGCCGCCTTGGCCAGATCTCCAAGCAGGAACGGGTAAAGCCCGGCGTTCATCAATTTTTCTCCATAGCCGATAAAGCCGCCCAGCCAGAAGAGCCCTGCGCAGTACATAAGCATGGAACCGAAAAGTACAGCGACAGTTGCTCTGAATGCAGGCTGAAACCCTCTCAACTTTTGAACCATCCATCCAGCGGCAGCCGCTGCGAGTGCGAACCCAATCAAGTATCCGCCTGTGGGGCCGGCAATATAGACCAATCCGGCCGGCGCGGGAGGCGTGCCAGCGAAAACCGGAAGGCCAAGCGCGCCTTCCAGAAGGTAGATTACTACAACAAGTCCACCGCGAACTGGACCCAGAAAAAGTCCAAGGCCCAGGACTGCTAGGGATTGGGTCGACATCGGAACCGGGTAGAAAGGAACCACGATTTTCGCGGAGAGTGTCAGAAGAATGGTGCCGATGAGTATAGTTGCGAACTCTCGGGACAGACTTGCGAGTGGTTGGCGTTGAGTAGATTCCAAATTCATTTTGTTAGTCCTTGTGTCAGTTGGTCGTTGATATGGTTTTTGTAATGGTGAGTTCACATCCGCTTGGCGACCTCTTCGAGCATGACCTCGGTGGCACCGCCGCCGATGGCCTGGACACGGGCATCGCGCGACATGCGTTCCACGGGTGTTTCCCGCATATAGCCCATACCGCCATGGAACTGGACACAGTCGTAAAGCACGCTGTTTACCAGCTCGCCACAATAGGCCTTGACCATCGATACTTCTTTGACGCAATCGCGGCCCGCGGCATCTAGTGACGCAGCGTGATAGGTAAGCTGACGTCCCGCTTCAATCCGGGTCTGGCAATCGGCCAATCGCTGGCGCACTGCCTGCTTGTCCCACAGCACACCACCGAAAGCCTTGCGCTGCTTGACGTAATCCACAGTCATTTCCAGTGCGGATTGCGCCTCGGCGCAGGCCATTGCACCCAGCACGATCCGTTCGTTCTGGAAGTTCTTCATCACCGAGTAGAAGCCCCGGTTCACCTCCCCCAGCACGTTCTCTGCCGGGATGCGCACATCCTCGAAGATCAGTTCGGCGGTGTCCGAGCACAGCCAGCCGGTCTTGTTCAGCGCCCGGCCGACAGAGAACCCCGGTGTGCCCTTTTCGACCGTGAACATGGTGATCCCGCGCGAGCCCTTGGCGTCCGGGTCGGTCTTGGCGCCGACGAAATAGATGTCGCCATGCACGCCGTTGGTGATGAACATCTTGGTGCCGTTGATCACCCAGTCCGATCCGTCCTGCACCGCGCGCGTGCGCATCCCCGCCACGTCAGACCCGGCGCCCGGTTCGGTCACGGCCACTGCGGCAATCTTTTCGCCCGAGGTGATCGAGGGCATCCAGCGCGCCTTTTGTTCGGGCGTACCGGCGTTTTCAAGATGCGGCGAGGCCATGTCGGTATGGACCAGAACCGTGGCCGAAAACCCGCCGAAGGTGGAGCGCCCCGCTTCCTCGGCCAGCACGACGCTGGACATCACATTTAGCCCTGCGCCGCCATATTGCTCGTCATAGCGCATGCCCAGCACGCCCAGATCGCCCATTCGGCGCAGCACGTCACGCGGCACCATGCCATCCCTTTCCCAAGCGTCGGCCTTGGCCGTCACTTCGGTTTCGATGAAGCGGCGCAGCTGCGCGCGGATCATGTTAAGGTCCTCACTGAACGGGCCTGTGGCCGCATCAATCATGTCATGCTTGGTCATTGGGTTTCCTCTGGATCGAGTTTTACAAGGGGCGCTTGCCCGGCGACGGTGTCGCCGGCGGCGCAGTAGATTTCGGCTACGATGCCCGCAAACGGGGCGACCAGGCTTTGCAGCAGTTTCATCGCCTCAAGCACCACCAGTGTATCGCCCGCCGCGACCCGATCGCCGGGCGCGACCCGCAGTTCGACCACTGCACCGGGCATCGGCGTGACAAGCAAGTCTGCCCCGCCGACCTTTCCCGAAGCGCGTTGCAGGTGTCTGTCCTCCAGCGTTTCAATGGCAAACCCGGCCATACCATCCGGCGTTGACAGAAACACCTGCCAGTGTTTTTTCGTGCGGCGCAGGTGCGCGGCGCGGGTAAAGGGCACGCCGCCAACGCGCCCTGTCAGGCGGTCGGCGGTCAGGCCGGGCGCTTCGACGGTAACAGGGGTGCCGTCCGGCAATCTGATCGTCAGATGCCTTTTATCGCCCGCCGCGCTGGTCGGGTCTTCGTCGCCCAAGGCCCAATAGAAGGCAGCGCCGGGCCGGCCTGCGGGCGCGGTCAGACGCCACGCACCTAGACCTTGCCAAGGGGTGTTCCCGGCCGTCGGGACCAGATGCAAATGCAGGGCCAGTGTGGCTAGCGCGCGGCTTTGCGCATCGGGTGCGGGGGGTGCCCACCCGTTCACAAACATCTCGCCAAGCCCGGCGGTGTGATGCCGGATCGCGGCAAAGTCGGGATGAATTAACAAGGCGCGCTGAAACGCCAGGTTCAGCCCCAGCCCGCCCACGGCAAAGCCGTCGATTGCGGCCACGCTCTTGCGGATGGCCTGCGCCCGGTCCGGCGCATGGATGATCAGCTTGGCCAACATGGAATCGTAGTGATGGCCGACAGTTGAACCTTCCCCGACGCCCGTATCCAGCCGCACGCCCGAAGGCGGCACCCACAGCGTGATCCTGCCGGTTTCGGGGCGGTAATTCTCGGCCGGGTTTTCGGCGGCAACGCGCACTTCGATGGCGTGGCCTTCGAAGTGTACGTCGGGTTGCTGGAAAGTCAGCCGCTCGCCCCGCGCGATGCGCAACTGCCATTCGACCAAGTCGATTCCGGTGATCGCCTCGGTGACGGGATGTTCGACCTGAAGGCGGGTATTCATCTCAAGGAAGTAATAGGCGCGGCGCTCGGGGTCATATAGGTATTCAACCGTTCCGGCAGAGCGGTATCCGATCGCCTGTGCAAGGCGCACGGCGGCAGCGCGCATATGCTCGCGCAGATCGTCTGGCAGATTCGGCGCGGGGGCCTCTTCGATAAGCTTCTGGTGATTGCGTTGCAGCGAACAGTCCCGGTCGCCGAGATGCACCAGGTTGCCATGCGTGTCGCCCAGCACCTGCACCTCGACATGGCGGGAGCGGAGCGCATAGCGTTCCAAAAATACCGCCGGATCGCCGAACGCACCCTGCGCCTCTGCCCGGGCAGAGGCGATGGCCTTGGGCGCGTCGGCCATGTCGGTGACGAGACGCATCCCGCGTCCGCCACCGCCGGCGCTGGCCTTGACCAGGAATGGCACCCCAAGCGCGCCCGCCTCTTGCAGCAGGCGTGAATCCGATTGATCGGCACCGCGGTACCCGGGCAGCACCGGCACCCCTGCGGCCTCGGCCGCAGCCTTCGCCGCGATCTTGGACCCCATTTGAGCGATGGCATCGGGTTCCGGTCCGATAAAGACTAGCCCTGCGGCCTCGACCGCTGCCGCGAAATCCGCGTTCTCGGACAGAAAGCCATAACCGGGATGCACCGCACCCGCGCCCGTGGCGCGCGCTGCCCCCAGGATGGCCGGGACGTTGAGGTAGCTTTCAGACGCAGCCGCCGGGCCGATACAGACAGCGTGATCCGCCTCGGCTACGAAGGGCGCGTCGCGGTCGGCCTCGGAAAAGACCGCAACCGTTTCCAGCCCCAGCTTGCGGCACCCGCGCTGGATGCGCCGGGCGATCTCGCCCCGGTTGGTAATCAGGACGCGGGTGAAACTCATTTCACTCTCCACGAAGGCACGCTCTTGTTGAGAAAGCTGTTGATGCCTTCAATGCCTTCCCCGGTTTCCCAGGCGTCGGCCAGACGGTCGGCAGTGTAGATCATGTTGGTTTCCAGATCGTGACTGGCGACATAAGCGATCAGTGCCTTGGTATCCGCCACCGCGCCGGGCGCTGCCTGAAGGTGATCGTGCACCACCCGTTCAACGGCGGCATCCAACGCGTCGGCGGCGACGACCTCGGAAAGTAGCCCGATCCTTTCGGCGCGCGCGCTGTCGAAGAGCGCGCCCGACAGCATGGTTTCACGCGCGTGCACCTTGCCGATGCGGGCCACCACGTAGGGCGAGATATTGGCGGGCAGCAGACCCAGTTTCACTTCGGTCAAGCCATAGCGTGCGCCTTCTGCGCCGATGGTATAGTCGCAGACCGAAATCATGCCGACGCCACCGCCATATGCCGGGCCGTTGATCCGCCCGATCAGCGGCTTTTGCAGCGTGTCCAGTCGGCGCAACAGATGCGCGAGCGTGGCGCTTTGTTTGACCCGCTCGGCGCGGGATTTTTCGACGTTGGAGGCGAACCAATTGAAATCCCCTCCAGCGCAAAAGCTAGTGCCGGCACCGGTCAGAACCACGATACGGACGTTTTTATCGGATACCAGTCGCCCGGCCGCGTCGCAAAGTTCGGTGATCAGCGTGCCGTTCAGGGCATTGTGCTTGTCCGGCCGGTTCAAGGTCAGGGTGGCGACGCCACGCGCATCGGTCTCAAGCCGGATGGTTTCATAAGTTGTCGTCATTTCACCGACCTCACATTCTGAATACGGGCGTGTGGCGCTCGACCTTGGGGACAGATGAAACGACGGCCAGGCACAGGCCTAGAATGTCACGGGTTTGCCCGGGCTCGATCAACCCGTCATCCCATAGACGCGAAGTGGCGTAATACGGATCGGACTGTTCGCCATATTGGGCACGTACCTGCGTCTCGATCTCAGCAAGATCGGTCTCTATCTTTTCAGGTTCGCCGGCTTTCTGGCGGCGCAGCTCCTGCATCACGTTGGTCGCGATGTCCGCGGACATGGTGGCCAACTCCGCCATCGGCCAGGCAAAGAGGAAATTCGGTGCAAATCCGCGTCCGCACATGCCGTAATTGCCCGCTCCATAGGATCCGCCAAGCAGGACTGACAATCGCGGCACCTTGGCAACCGACATGGCATAGACCAGCTTGGCGCTGTTCTTGGCGATGCCGCCACGCTCCGCCTCGGTCCCGACCATGAAACCCGCGATGTTGTGCAAGAACAGTAGCGGGATATTGCGCTGGTCGCACATCGAGACGAACTGCGCCCCCTTCAGCGAACTGTCCGACATCAGCGCGCCGTTGTTGGCCAGGATACCGACCCGATAGCCGTGGATCCGCCCGGTGCCGCAAACCAGCGTCTCACCCCAGCCGGGCTTGAATTCGCGGAACTCGCCCGCGTCGATCATGCGCAGCAGAACCTCGCGCATGTCGTAGGGCTGCTTGCGGTCGGCGCTGATGATGCCGAGCAATTCTGACGGATCATGCGCGGGCGGCGCGGGGGCTGCGTCGGGCGGCATCGGGCGCGACTGGCCCAACTCGGCCACGATGTCGCGCATCAGCGCCAGCGCATGGTATTCGTCCTCGGCCAGATGGTCGGACACGCCCGAGACGCGCGAATGCATCTCGGCACCACCCAGCGTTTCGCCATCGGCCACTTCGTTGATCGCCACCTTGACGATAGAGGGCCCGCCCAGATGGATGCGCGCGTTGCCGCGCACCATGATGACCTCGTCCGACAGCGCGGGAATATAGGCCCCGCCTGCCGTGCAGCCGCCGAACACGGCCGAGATCTGCGGCAAGCCGCTGGCCGACATGTTGGTCTGGCGATAGAAGGAATTGCCGAAATGGCGGGCGTCGGGAAAGACCCGGTCCTGCTCAGGCAGATAGGCCCCGCCGCAATCCACCAGATAAAGGCAGGGCAACCGGTTTTCCGCCGCGATTTCCTGGGCGCGGATGTGCTTTTGCACCGTCTCGTGGTAAAATGACCCGCCCTTCACCGTCGCGTCATTGGCGATCACCATGCAGGGCAGCCCATGAACGATGCCGATGCCTGTCACGATTCCCGCACCTGGCACCTCGCCGCCGTATTGCCCGTAGGCCGCGAGCGACGACAGTTCCAGAAACGCCGTGCCCGGATCCACCAGCAAGTCGATCCTCTCGCGTACCAGCAGCTTGCCGCGCTTGCGGTGGCGCTCGACCATGTCGAGGCGCCCGCCCGAGGTGGCCACGGCCATCCGCGCGCGCAAGGTCCCGACCCGCGCGCTTTGCGCCTGGTGATTCCGCGCATAGATCTCTGATGCGGTCAGCACTGCTGTTTCAAGGCGCGCCATGGCTCAGGTCTCCTGTCTTTCAAGTATTCCGTTGAGAAACACATCGGCATAGGTGCGTGACAGCGCCTCTGCGCTGCCGCGGTGCGGATCGAACCATTCAAGCGTGGCGTTCAGCGCACCGATCAACATCAGGCGCAGGCGGCGGATGTCCACTTCGCGTTTCAGCGCGCCGTCTGCCTGAAGCCGGGACAACAGGTTGTCCCATTCGGCCTCATAGGCCCGGCGCGTGTGCAGATTGGCATCGCGGACGGATTGCGGCACCTGCCCGAAAATGCGCACATTGGCCGAGGAATAATCGCTGACGTCCAGAAGCGCGCGCAGATGCGCCCTGATCGCTGCCCGCAGGATCGCCTCGGCGCCGGCGCTCTCGGGCAAGGCGGAAAGGGCTTGGCGCATGCTCTCATGAACGACCTGAATACCTGCATCCAGAACGGCGGCGACGATCTCATCCTTTGAGCCGAAATGGTAATATATGCTGCCCGCCTTGATCCCTGCGGCTGCGGCGATTTTTCTGAGTGACACCGACCCATAGCCCTGCTCGCGAAACAGCCGCGCCGCAACATCCAGGACGCCACCACGCCCGACCGCCCCACGGGGGATTTCGTTGAGCTTACTAGCTGTGGTATTCGCCATGGGGTCTCTTTACGGTATATTGCCTAACTAACAACTGTTAGGCAATTGGTGCCAATGAGTCAATCGCCCCGAACGTGTTGGATTGGAACTTGTGGCAAATTCCGTCCGGGTAATCGTCATACGGCCGCCCGGAAATGTCAGTCGCCCGCCAAGGCCCGAAAACGTGGCTTGGCGGGCTTGGGTCAGATCGTGAAGCCGCCGCCGCAAATGATATGCTGACCCGAAATGAAGTTCGATTCGGGCGTACAGAACAAATAGACCGCGCCGGCCGCCTCTTGCGGGGTGCCGACCCGGCCCAGCGGGATCATACGTTCCATCTGGGACAGAAGATCGGGGTTCACGCCGACCTTGATTTCGCGGTCTTCCACCTTGATTGTGCTGTCGCCCGCGGCGCTGCCTTCGGTCAGCCGCGTGCGGATCGGGCCAAAGGCCACCGCGTTGACATTGACCTTGTAGCGCCCCCATTCCTTGGCCATCGTCCGGGTGACCCCCAAGATACCGGCCTTTGCGGCGGCATAGTTTATCTGCCCGGCATTGCCGCCGGTCCCCGCGATGGATGAGATATTCACCACCTTGCGGAACACTTCCTGCCCTGCAGCAGCCTCTTCTTTGGCCTTGGCGCTGATCACCGGCTGGGCGGCGCGCAGAATCCTGAAGGGCGCGGTCAGGTGAACGTCGATGATCGCCTGCCACTGTTCATCGGTCATCTTCTGAACGACGCTGTCCCAAGTGTAGCCGGCATTGTTCACGATGATGTCCAGTCCGCCAAAGCTCTCCACGCCCGTTTTGATGAAACGCTCGGCAAAACCGTCTGCTGTCACGCTGCCGGCGCAAACTACGGCCTCGCCACCCGCCGCACGAATGGCCTCGGCGGTGTCATTGGCCGGGTCGGCATCCAGATCGTTGACCACAACGCGCGCCCCTTCCGAGGCCAGCTTGAGCGCGATCTCGCGACCGATACCCCGGCCCGAACCGGAAACCAGCGCAACGCGCCCGTCAAGTTTTCCAGTCATGTTTTCTCCTCCCGATTGGTGCTGTCACGCTTTTTCATAAAGCGTGGTCACACAAGCTCCGCCGAGACCCAGATTATGCTGGAGCGCCAGCCGCGCGCCATCGACCTGCCGGGCGTCGGCCTGCCCGCGCAGCTGCTGGACTAGCTCGGTGCATTGGGCAAGGCCGGTCGCCCCGAGCGGATGCCCCTTGGACAACAGCCCGCCCGACGGATTAGTCACGTATTTGCCGCCATATGTGTTGTCGCCATCGTCGACGAATTTCGCCGCATCACCGCGACGGCAAAGGCCAAGCGCCTCATAGGTGATCAGCTCGTTATGGGCGAAACAGTCATGCAGTTCTACCACGTCCACATCCTGAGGCCCGATGCCCGCCGCCTCATAGACCTTATCCGCGGCACGTTTAGCCATCGAATAGCCGACGACCTCGCGCATGTCATGCGCGCCGAAAGTTTCCGGGCCGTCCGTCGTCATGGCCTGAGCGGCAATGCGGACCGAGCTGTCCAGACCGTGCTTGTCGGCGAAGGCCTTGGAGCACACGATTGCCGCAGCGGCGCCACAGGTCGGCGGGCACGCCATCAGCTTGGTCATGACGCCGGGCCAGACGACCTGCGCCGCCAACACGTCTTCTGGCGTCACTTCCTGCCGGAACAGCGCCACCGGGTTCTTGGCCGCATGCCGACTGGCCTTGGCGCGGATTTTCGCGAAGGTTTCCAGCGTAGTGCCGAACTCTTCCATATGCGCTTTGCCCGCGCCGCCGAAATAGCGCAGCGCCAGCGGAATATCGGGATTGCTGATCAGAGCGTCTGTTTCTTCGTCGAACGCTGCAAACGGGCTGACCCGATCGTGGAACATCGCGCCGATTGCGCCGGGCTGCATCTGCTCGAACCCTAGTGCCAGAGCACATTCCACTGCGCCGCTTTCAACGGCCTGGCGGGCCAGGAACAGGGCAGACGAACCGGTCGAGCAGTTGTTGTTCACATTCAGAACCGGGATGCCGGTCATGCCGACTTGATACAAGGCCCGCTGGCCACAGGTGCTGTCGCCGTAGACATAGCCAACATAGGCCTGCTGAACCTTGTCATAATCCAGACCCGCATCGGCCAGGGCAGAACGGGTGGCTGCGGTCGCCATCACGTCATAGCTATCAGATTTTCCCGGCTTCTGAAATGGGACCATCCCGACGCCGACGACATAGGCTTTGTCTTTCATTTCTCTCTCTCCCATGCTTGGTCTGGCTATTGTGAACGGGAAGCCATCTCAATTTCTAACATATGTTTGATTTTAGCGCTTAGCCTAGATAACTGTCAACATAGCTAAACCGTGATTTAGGGCGCTTGCGTCATTTGCTAACACATGACTGATTTTCGTGATCGCGCGTTCCGGAAGCCAACACCTGTCAGGCTTTCGGGTCCCGACTGGACGGTCGATGAGCGTTTGACGTCTGGTTCCGGTAACCAGTGGTTCCCAACCCACAAAAAGGAGAGATAATGGCGTATTGTTATGAATTCAAAGGGTTCGTTCCCGTTGTGCCCGAGGATACATATGTCCATCCTCAGGCGGTTCTGATCGGAAATGTCATCCTGGGTCATGGGTGCTATATCGGACCCGGAGCAAGCCTGCGGGGCGATTTCGGCAGGATCGTGATCGGGGATGGCGCCAATGTGCAGGACAACTGCATCATCCATTCTTTTCCCGGCCGCGACGCAGTGGTGGACACCGACGGTCATATCGGCCACGGCGCTATCCTGCACGGTTGCACAGTGGGGCGGAACGCCTTGGTCGGGATGAATGCCGTCATCATGGATGGCGTGCAGCTTGGTGCGGAATCAATCGTTGGCGCGCAGGCGTTCGTGCGGGGCGAAACGATAGTTCCACCGCGCTCGATGGTGGTCGGATCGCCGGCAAGGGTGATCCGCGACGTCACCGAGAAGGAAGTCGCTTGGAAAACACGCGGAACTGCCGAGTATCAGCAACTCGCCCGCGACTGTCTGGCCGAATTGAAGCCCGTCGAGCCGCTTAAGGCGGTCGAGACCGACAGGCCGGAGATGACTACCTCCGACGTCGTTTCCATTCAAGAGGCGCGGCAGAAGCCATCCTCATTTGTCTAAAACCGGAAAGGGGCGGGTTTTCTCGCGCCTCGAAAGCGCCAGATGGTATCGCGTTGGTGCGGAACGGCACCTAAGTAACGCGGTGCGCCGCCCTGCCCTTCAGGCCGTCACAGCCGGAATATCCCGTAATGCGGATCGTCAATAGGTGCGTTCAGCGAGGCGGAGATCGACATGCCGAGCGCGTTGCGCGTGTCCGCCGGGTCGAGGATACCGTCATCCCACAACTCCGAGGTCGAGGTATAGGCCTCGACGTCGCGCCTGAACTTCTCCAGCACCGGGTCGCGGATTGCAGCGATTTCCGCTTCGGTCAGTTGCTTGCCTTCGCGTTCAAGCTGCCGGATCTTGACGTCGGCCATGGTGTTGGCGGCCTGATCCGCCCCCATGACGCCGATTTCCGCCTGCGGCCACATGAACAGCGTCCGCGCATCCCAGGCCCGCCCGCACATGCCGTAATTACCGGCCCCGTAGGACGCATTGGCAATCACGGTGAACTTGGGCACGACCGAGCCGCCCTGCGCCATCAGCATCTTGGCGCCGTCCTTGGCGATGCCACGTTCCTCGTATTCGCGGCCGACCATGTAGCCGGTGATGTTCTGAAAAAAGACCAGTGGCGTACGGTTCTGGTTGCATAGCTGCATGAAATGCGCCGCTTTAAGCGAGCTGTCGTTGAACAGCACCCCGTTGTTGGCGAGGATGCCCACTTTGTAGCCCCAGATGTGGGCAAAACCGCAAATCATCGTGGTTCCGTAATCCGGCTGGTATTCGTGAAACCGCGAACCGTCCACGATTCGGGCAAGAACCTCGCGCATGTCGAACTGGGTCTTCCGGTCCTTGGGGATGATCCCGTAAAGTTCCTTGGGATCGTAATAGGGCTCCTCATGCGCCGCCGTTTCTATGATGGTTTTTGGCATACGCTTCCACTGACTGACAATCTCGCGCGCCAGTGCAAAGGCATGCTGTTCTGTGGCGGCGCGATAATCTCCCGTCCCCGAGACAGAGGTGTGCATCACCGCTCCGCCAAGCTCCTGCACGCCGACCTCTTCGCCGGTGGCCGCCTTGACCAGCGGCGGACCGCCCAGAAAGATCGCCCCGGTGCCCTCGATGATGATGTTGTAATCGCTCAGCGTCGGCACATAGGCGCCGCCCGCGGTGCAATGCCCGCCAACGATGGCAATTTGCGGTATATTGGCCTGGCTCAGCTTGACCTGGTTGCGAAACACCCGGCCGCCCAGATAGCGGTCGGGAAACACGCCGTGTTGCAGCGGCAGGAAGCCCCCGGCGCTATCGCAGATATGGACGACCGGCAAACGGTTTTCCAATGCGACATCCAGAAGCCGCACGATCTTTTTGACGGTATGCGGATACCAGGCACCACCCTTGACGCTGGCATCGTTGGCGTGGATGGCCACCTCGCGGCCCTGCACGATGCCGATGCCCGTCACCACGGCGGCACCGGGCACGGCGCCATCATATTCGCGGCAGGCGGCCAGCGTCGAGAATTCAAGAAACGGCGTGCCCGGATCGAGCAGCAGCTTCAACCGCTCGCGCACGCCCAGTTTGTTCTGGCGTGCCAAGCGGTCGATGTCCCGTTGGGGCCGCTCGAAACGCGCCGCATGCTGGCGGGCGTGAAACTCCTTCAGCCGTTCGGACATGGCGGCGAAATTGGCCTTGTAGTCGGCGGCATTGGTGTCGATATGGCTTTCGATCCGGCGCATTGTCAGTCCTCCTGCGGGGTCAGTTGGGCAAGGACGGCCTTCAGGCCGAAACTGTCACCCGCGGTAAAAGGCATTTCGGCAACCACACCGTCGCGCGGCGCGGTCAGGGTGGTTTCAAGCTTCATGCTTTCGATGACCAGAAGCGGCTGGCCTTCTGTAACGGTGTCTCCGGGCTTAACCGCCACCGAAACGACGACCCCCGGCATCGGCGCCAACAGTCGATCACCCCCTGCAGCGCCCTCCCTGCCGGCAAGCCGGTCGTCGGGATCGACCCTCCCAACCTCGAAGGTGCGCCCGTTCAAATGTATGAAGGTAGATTCCGATCCGACCGCCAGCCGCAACTCATGCGCCCGCCCCCCGGTCCGCAGCACATGTGCGCCCGGCGCCCCGGTCGGGTCCAGTTGGCAGGGAACTGCGCCATCTGGCATGTTCAGGACAAAGCGGCTGCCATCATGGGTTAGCCAGCATTCGGCCTCATGGCCGGCGATCATGAATATTCTGCGCATCAGTTTCTCCACCCGCCCATCTTGCGGTGCATTTCGGGTATCTGCATCACGTCGGTCACCAGACGTTGATCAGACAGGGCCGCCGCCGCCATAAGCAGGGTGGATACATCCTCGCCCGGCGCGGTCAGCACATCCGCCTGTTCGGCTAGAAACCCGGTTGAAACATCGCCCGACGCAAAATCGGGATGTGCAAGGATCGCGTCCAGATAGCCGGTGTTGGTCGTCACCCCGAGGATGACGTAATTCTGCACGGCGTTCCGCGCACGGGCGATGGCCTGTGCGCGATCTGCCCCATGCACGATCAGTTTGGACAGCATCGGGTCGAAATCGGTCGTGACCTTGCCGCCGTCCAGAATGCCGCTGTCTACCCGGACGCCCTCGCCTTGGGGTTCGTCCAGCAGCAGGATATCCCCAATCGCGGGCCGGAAATCGGCCGTCGCGTCCTCGGCACAGATGCGCAGCTCGATCGAATGGCCGGTCTGCCGAATATCCGGCTGCGCCGCGCTCAGCCCCTCGCCCGCCGCGATGCGCAACTGTTCGGCGACCAGATCGAAGCCCGTCACCATCTCGGTCACCGGATGTTCGACCTGGAGGCGGGTGTTCATTTCGAGAAAGTAGAAGGCCCCGTCCTGCGCATAGATGAACTCGACGGTTCCGGCACCCCGATAGTTGACGGCGCGCGCAATTCCGGCGGCGGTTTCGCAGATTTCCAGACGTTGCTCGGGCGAGAGCGCGGGCGAGGGCGTTTCCTCGATGATCTTCTGGAACCGGCGCTGGATCGAGCATTCCCGCTCCCAGAAATGCACCACGTTGCCCTGTCCGTCGCCCATCACCTGCACCTCGATATGGCGCGGGCGCTCGATATAGCGTTCGACGAACAGACGACCGTCGCCGAAGTACCGCTGGCCTTCGCGGCGGGCGGTTTCGATCTCGGTTTTCAACGTGCTGTCCTCGCGCACGATGCGCATCCCCTTACCGCCGCCGCCCGCCGAGGGTTTGATGAGAAGCGGATAGCCCAGGGTGCGGGCGCGTTCGACGAATGTCGTGGGGTCGTCATCCTCGATCGCCGAGGGGGCGACGGGAAAGCCGCGCTTTTCCACAAAGGCGCGCGCGCGGACCTTGTCGCCCATTAGGTCGATGACCTCGGAGGTCGGGCCGACAAATGTCACACCGGCCTCTTCCAGCGCCGCGACGAAACCGGCATTCTCCGACAGAAAGCCGTAGCCGGGATGCACCGCATTAGCTCCGATCTTTCTTGCGGCCGCAACGATCTGCGAAATATCGAGATAAGCCGCTACAGGCGTTGGGCCGTCGATCATCACAACCTCATCCGCGATCAGATGGGCCGGCCCCTCTTGTTCGGCGACGTGGCGCAACACAGCCGTTGCAAGGCCGCGGGCCTTGGCGGTGCGCAACACGCGCGCCGCGATTTCACCCCGATTGGCGACCAGGAGTTTTGAAATAGTCATGGTATTTTCCTCTTGTTCGGGTCCGAGGCGTTCAGCCCGTCGCGCGCGGCCAGGTCGGCCGGCACGGGAATAAGGCACGCTCGCGCTCTCTGGTCAGAACGATCACCCGACATGCGCTGTGGCCTTAGGCAGCACGCATGGTGGCCATGATCCCGTCTTTCATCTCTAGGCTGAGAGCATTTCGGTTGTAGGGACGTCGTATTAGCGGTTTCATCGCCGCGTCCCTGCGACCGGACTATGCCTTCACCCATTTTCGAAACGCCCCCGCATTGTTCGTCCACCATGCTTATCAACGTCAGGTCGTGAAAGGCGTGGTTCGATCTATTTTCTAACAGATGTTTGATTATGGTCAACACTCCAGACTATTAATACTTGGAGGATGAAGAAATGGCAAATCAGGTTGAGGCTGTGGCAGCTGATCTCGAAGCCATCAGGGCGCACTATTTTACCGATGAACGACGTCAGATCGTCTATCACGTGGATTGGGTGTCATGCAGGACGCTGCATCCCCGATCCGCGGCACCTGACAGTGACTGCGGCCTGCCCGCCCGTGGACGCCTGTGCCGCCCGGGGTTAGAAGGCAGTTCTTGAAGTCCGATCCGATCCTGACCACGAGTAGCACGAGGACATTGTCCAGTTTTCGGGCGGGGGCTTCGATGTCCGGGATACTGGGATAGATAGCTTCGTCCAGCGCTTCGACCGCCCTGGGAAGAAATCAGTCCCGCAGACCCGCAAATCAAAGGCAGAAACGTTAGTGGAGCCAGCGCTCGTGTTCTGCGCCGGCGGCTAATGTGGTTCACCCTGAACAACTCTTATTCCACTGTTCTTGCGAGATAGGGCGTGGATTTCCTCAGGTTTAGGATGTAGCGTTTGATATTATTGCGGCCGGAGCCCTGCAATTTCGAGCTGCGATATGAAGTCCAGAAAGCCGTCCCCGGAACAGGATGATCTGCTTCGGACACGATTGGTCGAGATGATCGACATGCGCCACGAACTTGTGAAGCTCGCCGCCCTGATCGACTGGGAGGTCTTCGAGCGGGAATAGGCCGGGCTCTTCTATCTCCAGCACGCGTTCCGACTATCCGATGAAGCCGTCGTGGCGAGGTGGGCGGAGAACCCATACTGGCAGCATTTCTGCGGCGAGACGTACTGTCAGCATCGTCCACTGATCCTTCATCCATGACGCGCTGGCGCAACCGCATTGGCGAGGAAGGTGTGGAGTGGCTGCTGACCGAGACGATCAAGGCAGGACAGCGCGCCGGGACGGTGCAGGACGATCATCTGAAGAAGATCACCGTCGACACCACGGTGATGGAAAAGAATATCGCACACCCCACCGATGCCCGACTTTACGAAAACATCGCGGCGCAAGTTGGCCGGGTTGGCCCGTGAGGCTGGCATCCGCCTGCGGCAGAACTACAACCGCCTCGGCCCCCGGCTTTGCGGACAGGTCGGTCGCTATGCTCACGCCCGGCAATTCAAGCGGATGCGCAGGGCGCTGCGTCGGCTCAAAGGCTTTACTGGCCGTGCTATGCGGGACATAGAACTGCAGATGGACAAGGTGGTTGACGGGCCACTGAAATCGCGCCTGCAAGATCTGATGGTGCTGGTGAACAGGTTGCTGGCGCAGAAGCCGAAGGACCACCGAAAGCTCTACAGCCTGCACGAACCGGCGGTGAGCTGCATCTCAAAAGGAAAGGAGCACAAGCGCTATGAGTTCGGCACGAAGGTCTGCGTCGTCACCACCACCTAAGGCGGTTTTGTCGTCGCCATGCGGTCGCTTCCAAGCAACCCTTATGACGGCCACACCCTGCACGAGGCGCTGGAGCAGGTGGAAATCCTGACGGATCAGCGCCCGCAGATGGCCTTCGTCGATCGCGAGTACCGTGGCCACGGCGTGGAGAATGTGAAGGTCTTCATCAGCGGTGCTCGGCGCGGCGTCACCAGAGCCATCGCCAAGTTCCTATGACTACGAAGCGCCATCAAGCCGATGATCGGCCACATGAAAAACGACGCTCGGCTGACCCGATGCCCACTCAAGGGAACGACTGGCGACACGTCCCGACGGCCGGTCATTGTGCTCCTTCTATCTACTTGCCTGTCCAATTTGGCTTGCGTTTCTCCAGAAAGGCCGAGAAACCCTCGCGCGCGTCCTCGGTTGTGGCGATGCGGGGCAACATGGTTTCGGCAAAGCGGAACTGTTGCTCGATCGTCATGTCCTGCATTGCATGATAGGAATACTTTCCCAAACGGACCGCCGAGGGAGACCGGGCGATGATCTGGCTGGTCAGTTCATCCACCTTGGTATCGAGCGCTTCCGGTTCCGTCACATAGTTGACGATACCGTATTCCAGCGCCTGCTCTGCGCTCCATGGTTCGCCTGTGATATACATTTCCAGCAGACGGCGACGCGGGATCACCCGCATCATCTGCGGCATGATCATCATCGGGAACAGACCGATCTTGACCTCTGGGGTGGCGATCCTGGCAGTGCTGGCCATGATGGCGATGTCGCAGGCGCAGACAAGCCCGGCCCCGCCGCCCATGGCGTGACCATTGATCCGGCCGATGATCGGCTTGTTACAATTTTCCATCAGGGTAAACAGGCGGACGACGAAATGTCCCGGCTGCGAGATGTCGCCGGTAAACGGTCCGCCATCCTTGCCTGCCTTGAGGTCTCCCCCCGCGCAGAACGCGCGGTCCCCGGCGCCGGTCAGCACGATGACAAGCACGTCGTCATTCGCCTGAGCCTCCTCGAATGCCGCGATCAGTTCCGTCACGGTTGCCACGTTCAGCGGATTGCGTTTTTCCGCATTATCGATGGTTATTCTCGCAACACCGTTGCTGACTTCCAGCAAGACGTTCTTGTCAGGCATATTTTTCTCCACTCTTAGCTTCCTTTCGCAGGCGTCGCTCTCTTGCCGAATCCCTTACGTCCTGAAGACACCGTAGTGCGGCGCGTTGGGGGCCACACCGGCTGCGCAGGTCAACGCGATCCCGAGCATGTTGCGCGTATCCAGCGGGTCGATGATTCCATCGTCATAAAGCCGCGACGTGAACCAATAGGCCGAGGTTTCGTTTTCCGCCTTAGCGCGCACCCGGTCGCGCAGTTCCTGCACCGAACCCCCGTCGAGGTCGGGATCGGCGCGGCGCATCTGTGCCAGCTTGACATCGCCAAGCGTGCGCGCGGCCTGTTCCGGCCCCATCACCCCCATCTGCGCATTTGGCCACGACATAATAAGCCGCGGATCCCATGCCCTCCCGCACATGCCGTAATATCCGGCACCAAAGGCACCCGATGTCAGCACCGTCAGCTTAGGCACCTCTGACCCGGCTTGCGCCATCAGCATCTTGGCCCCGTCCTTGGTGATGCCGCGTTCTTCGTATTCGCGGCCGATCATGTAACCGGTGGTATTCTGAAGAAAGATCAGCGGTGTCCCGGTCTGGTTGCAGAGCTGGATGAAATGCGCCGCCTTCAGGGAACTGTCGTTGAACAGCACGCCGTTATTGCCCAGAATCCCGACCTTGCAGCCCCAGATGCGCGCATAGCCGGTCACCAGGGTGATGCCGTAATTCGGCTGGTATTCGTGAAACCGCGAGCCATCGACAATGCGGGCGATGACCTCGCGCATGTCGAAACGGACACGGTAATCCGTCGGAACGATCCCGTAGATTTCCCTCGGATCATAGTAGGGTTGTTCGGGGGTGTCCCAATTGAAGGCGCGAGGTTTGCGCGGGAACGTACCGACGATCTCGCGCGCCAGGATGATACCGGCCTCTTCGGAATCGACCGGATAGTCACCGGTACCCGAAATCGAGGTATGCATGTCGGCGCCGCCCAGGTCGTTGACAGAGACTTCTTCGCCGGTGGCGGCCTTTACCAGCGGCGGCCCACCAAGGAAGATCGCGCCAGTGTCGCGCACGATGATGGTATGTTCGCACAGCGCCGGCACATAGGCACCGCCCGCCGTGCAATGCCCGCAAACGATGGCAACCTGCGGGATGCCTTTTTTTGACAGGATGCACTGATTGCGGAACACCCGCCCGCCGGGGGCGAAAACGCCCGACATTTCTTCGAGATAGCCGCCCGCGCTGTCGCAGAGATGCACGACGGGCAGTTCGTTTTCCAACGCGAATTCCAGTGCGCGCACGATTTTTGGTACCGACATCGGATACCAGGCACCGCCCTTGTTGGTGCTGTCGTCGGCGTGGATGACCACCTCGCGCCCGGAAATCACGCCGACCCCGGTGATGATGTTGGCACCCGGTGCCTGGCCGTCATAAAGATCGTTCGCGGCCAGGCTGGAAAATTCCAGGAATGGCGTGCCGGGGTCCAGAAGCAGATCCAGCCGCTGGCGCACCAGAAGCTTGTTCTGCCGCTTCAACCGGGCGAGATCGCGCTGGGGACGGTCATGACGCGCCTTGTCCTGCATTTCGTGAAACCGCTTCACGACCTCCTGCATTCGGGCTGCGGCCATTTTGAACTCCGCCGAATCCGGGCGGATATGGGTTTCCATCCGTCTCATTAGACCGTCTCCTCCCGCGGTTCCAGACGCAGCAAGACCTCCTTGCCGCCGAAACTGACCCCCGTCGCGAACGGCACCTCAGCAACGATGCCGTCGCGCGGGGCCGTGATCGTGGTTTCCAGCTTCATGCTTTCGATCACCAGCAGCGGCTGACCTTCCGCCACCGCGTCACCGGGTGCCACGGAGATCGACACCACTACACCGGGCATCGGCGCGATCATCTGGTCCTGCGACGCACCGCTTCCGACGTTGCCGAGGGATTCGGCCGGATCGATCCGGCCAATTTCATAGGCACGGCCATTGACGTGGATGAATGTTGCCTCTTCGCCAACGGCGATGCGCATCGGGATGCGGGTGCCGCCCAGCACGAGCGTATAGGCACCCCTCCCAGCCGTTTCTTCAAGAGCGCAAGGAATTTCGCGCTCATCCATATGCAGGACATGGGTCCGAGCTGTTGCGGCCAGCCAGACCGGGATGTCCACCTCGTTGATCTCTAGAATGCGGCGCATCAGTTTCTCCAGTTCCCCATCATCCGGTAGATTTCCGGCACGCTTTCCACCGCTTTCACCAGGCGCGCATCCGAAAGCACGGTGGCGGCCGCCAGAATGTCGGTGCTGACAGCGTCGCGATCCTGCTTCAAAGCCTGCGATTCCTCGGCTAGAAACCCGGTTGAAACATCGCCCGACGCAAAATCGGGATGTGCGAGGATCGCGTCCAGATAGCCGGTGTTGGTCGTCACCCCGAGGATGACGTAATTCTGCACGGCGTTCCGCGCACGGGCGATGGCCTGTGCGCGATCTGCCCCATGCACGATCAGTTTGGACAGCATCGGGTCGAAATCGGTCGTGACCTTGCCGCCGTCCAGAATGCCGCTGTCTACCCGGACGCCCTCGCCTTGGGGTTCGTCCAGCAGCAGGATATCCCCAATCGCGGGCCGGAAATCGGCCGTCGCGTCCTCGGCACAGATGCGCAGCTCGATCGAATGGCCGGTCTGCCGAATATCCGGCTGCGCCGCGCTCAGCCCCTCGCCCGCCGCGATGCGCAACTGTTCGGCGACCAGATCGAAGCCCGTCACCATCTCGGTCACCGGATGTTCGACCTGGAGGCGGGTGTTCATTTCGAGAAAGTAGAAGGCCCCGTCCTGCGCATAGATGAACTCGACGGTTCCGGCACCCCGATAGTTGACGGCGCGCGCAATTCCGGCGGCGGTTTCGCAGATTTCCAGACGTTGCTCGGGCGAGAGCGCGGGCGAGGGCGTTTCCTCGATGATCTTCTGGAACCGGCGCTGGATCGAGCATTCCCGCTCCCAGAAATGCACCACGTTGCCCTGTCCGTCGCCCATCACCTGCACCTCGATATGGCGCGGGCGCTCGATATAGCGTTCGACGAACAGACGACCGTCGCCGAAGTACCGCTGGCCTTCGCGGCGGGCGGTTTCGATCTCGGTTTTCAACGTGCTGTCCTCGCGCACGATGCGCATCCCCTTACCGCCGCCGCCCGCCGAGGGTTTGATGAGAAGCGGATAGCCCAGGGTGCGGGCGCGTTCGACGAATGTCGTGGGGTCGTCATCCTCGATCGCCGAGGGGGCGACGGGAAAGCCGCGCTTTTCCACAAAGGCGCGCGCGCGGACCTTGTCGCCCATTAGGTCGATGACCTCGGAGGTCGGGCCGACAAATGTCACACCGGCCTCTTCCAGCGCCGCGACGAAACCGGCATTCTCCGACAGAAAGCCGTAGCCGGGATGCACCGCATCAGCCCCGATCTTTTTTGCGGCCGCAACGATCTGCGGAATATCGAGATAAGCAGCGACCGGGGTCACCCCCTCGATCATCACGACCTCGTCGGCAATAAGATGGGCCGGGGCTTCGATCTCTGCGGCATGCCGGAGCACCGCAGTCCTAATACCGATGGCACGGGCTGTGCGCACCACGCGGGCGGCGATTTCGCCACGATTGGCGACAAGGAGTTTATTGATGCTCATTTCCGGCTGTCGTCCTTATTTTGAGTCTCTCCCCGCGTGCTCGCAGGGAGAGGGTTTTCAAGGAAATGTCAGCCGGTCATTCGACTTCCATCCGCTCGGACACGATCGAGAACGATTTGTCCTTGGCGTTGGATTGCACAACGGTCACTGCGGTGGGCGCGTGACGATTGCCTTTGCCATAAGTGACCGGCCCCAGCAGGCCACCGGTTTCGAACCCGTCCAGACCTTCCAGTTTGTCAATGACGCAGGCCCGGGTCAGGTCAGTGCCGCACTCGGCCATAGCGTGCTCGAAAATCAGGGCCCCGGCATAGCCCGCCAGCGAGTACCGGTTCAGCGAATCCCGTTCGGCGTCGCTGAGGTATGTGTTGGCCAGTCCCATGAATTTCGCCACACCAGGAACCTCAAGTGCGGTCAGCGGGGGCACATAATCCGCCGCATAGTAACCGTCGCCTGCACTTTCGGCCAACGCCTGAACCGGGGTCAGATGAGCGGAATGGGCGCCGAGGAACGTGATATCCATCCGGTTCTTGGCGGCTTCCTTCATCAGGGTCGAGTGTTCGGCCACGACGCCGCCGGAAACCAGCACGTTTACGCCTGCGGCGCGTGCCCGCAGCATTTCGGCCGAGAAATCCTTTTGGCCGCGCTTGAATTTAATCTCCAACACGTTGTTCAGACCGTATTTTTCGATGCCCGCGAGATAGCCACAGCGCACATCATCGCCGAACTCGTCGTCCTGAAAGGCGATCGCGTATTTTTCGTCTTTCAAGCCGAGTTCTTCGACGAGATACGTCATCCCAGCGCCAATTTCCTGGCAATAGGTCGGTCCGACCACGAACAGCGGATTCAACGGCGGATCGAAATGGTGCGAATTCACCGCCATGTTGTTGAGTGTCGGGATGCCGAGTTCGTTGATCAGGGGCATCATGGCTGCCAGTTGCGAACTGCCCGAGGTGCCGATTAGCCCGAAGATATCATCGACCTCAACCATCTTCTTCAGCGCCTGAAGCGCGCGCGCCGGAACGTATCCGTCATCTTCGAACACAATCTCCACCTTGCGGCCGTTGATGCCGCCACGGGCGTTCACATCTTCTTGCCAGACTTTCAGCGCAAGTGAATGCGCCTTGCCCAGAAGGCTGGGCGGGCCGGTCAATGGGTCCACGGCGCCCAGAATGATCTTGTCGTCGGTAATGCCGGGTTCCGCCATTGCACCGGCGGTTCCAATCGCCAGAAGAGCGGCGGGCAGCGTCCCTCTCAAAAGCCAGTTCATTGTTTCTTCTCCCTTTTTATGGCCCATCCTTCTGGACCGTCCGTATCAGTATCTGAATGGCCAGTTGATCCATCGGTTCTTGTATTCGCGATAGATCCCCATCAACCCGTCCGGCTCGAACCGCAGGAAAAGCACGATGGTCAGACCGTAAATGAACCCTTTCAATTCCAACGCCGACAGTGATCCCAGCGACCCGCCCGTCAAACTGATCACATAGTTCAAGACCTCGGCCAGCCCCAGCACGAAGACCACACCGATGACAGCCCCGGCAGTGGATCCGAGACCGCCAACGATGATCATGGAAACAGCCTCGATCGAGAGGATCAGGCTAAAGCTGTCGACGTTTACAAAACGGATATGATAGGCCATCAGCGCGCCCGCCACGCCCGCATAAAACGAGCTGACGACAAAGGCATAAAGCTTGTAACGTGCCACCGGGATACCCATCGCACGGGCGGCGATATCCTGTTCGCGGATCGCCAGAAAGGCGCGGCCGATGCGACTGCGTTTGATGTTGGCGGATCCCAGAACGGCCAGGGTCAAGATCGCCAGAATCAGATAGTAGAACGATTTGTCTGTCGCCAGTTCCAGCCCGAAGATCGCGGGCCTGGGCGTCGATATGCCGGCAGAGCCGTGCGTGATGCTTTCGGCGCTCAGGATTATGTGAGTTATGATGATGGTGAAGGCCAGCGTCGTGATCGCAAGGTACAGCCCCTTTAGTCGCAACGAGGGTATCCCGACCAACAGCCCGAACGCCGCCGCCATCAGCCCTCCGGCCGGCAGACACAGCCATAAAGGCATGCCGTAATCAGCCGAGAGGATAGCCGCAGTATAGCCGCCGACAGCCAGAAACCCGGCGTGGCCAAAGGAAATCAGACCTGTGGTTCCGGTCAGAAGATTCAGACCGATTACCCCGACGGCCGCAATCATCATCCCGTTGACCAGCGACGTCACATGACCGGTCAGCACCAGTGGTGCGGCCAGCGAAATGATCGCGAGCGCCCATGTCCAATAGGTCTGCGTTGGATTGCGGAACAGCGATATCAGTTCGCCATAGCTTTCCTGAATAACTCCCGTGCGCATGGCTCAGACCCTTTCGATTTCAGGCGTCCCAAACAATCCGTAGGGACGGATCATCAGAACCACCAGAATGACCAGGAAACCGGAAATCTCTTTCAGCCCCTGTCCAATATAGCCTTCGGACAGGTTTTCCAGGAGGCCGATGAGAATGCCTGAAATCGCCGCACCGAACACGGAATCCAGACCGCCGAGAATAACTGCCGGAAAGGCACGCAGGCCCTGCGTCCACATATCTGGCCCCAGGCCATAGATCGTGCCCAGCAAAACCCCGGCCAACCCGGCGATGACCGCCGCAATGGCCCAGGCCAGCGCATAGACCCGCGTCACGTTGATCCCCATCAGCAGCGCCGTGGTTTCACGCGCCGCCGTGGCCCGCATGGCAACGCCCATGCGCGAAAACCGCAGGAAAGCCCACATGCCCATCACACAAAGCGCCAGCAGACCAATGGCATAGAGCTGCGAAGTATAAAGGAAAACCAGGCCAAGCTCGACGCCACTGTCACCAATGTCGGTGGGCAGAACCATGGGGTCGGCCCCCCAAATCATGACCACCACCGCACGTATCATCACCGCCAGCCCGATGGTGACCATTACGGTTGAAAACACGTCCTGTCCCAGCATAGGGCGGATAAAGATCCGCTCGATCACTAGGCCGACCGCGGCCGAAAGCGCGACGCAGACCACCAGCAACCCCCAGAACGGCAAGGTCCATGAGTTCGCGATTGAAAAGGCCATGTATGAAATCAGCATCATGACCTCGCCCTGGGCAAAGTTGACCACACTGGTGGCCTTGAAGATCAGTGCATAGCCCATCCCGATGAGGCCGTAGATCACGCCCATGGCGATGCCCGAAACGCTGAGCAATATGAAATAGTCCAATTTCGTCCCCCCTTATCCGTAGATTTCCGCCATCTCGGCTGCAAATTTCGTCTCGATGATATTGCGCCGCACTTTCTGCGTGGCGGTCATTTCTCCGTCGTCATGGTCCAGCTCCTTTTTCAGCAGGACGAACTTGCGGATGTTCTCGACCCGTGCAAAAGCATCATTCACCCGTTGCACCTCCTTCGAGATGAGCTCCCTGACCGGTTCCATCCTGGAAAGATGGCTGAACGTGGTATAGGCAAGGCCTTGGGCCTGAGCCCACTTTCCGACGGTGTCATAGTCGATCTGCAACAGCGCCCCGAGAAAGTTCCGCCCCTCGCCGACCACGATCGCCTCGGAGATATAAATCGAATCCTTCAAGGCGTTTTCGATTTCAGACGGTGTAATGTTCTTGCCGCCCGATGTGATGATGATGGACTTTTTCCGGTCAACGATGGCGATTTCGCCGTTGTCCAGTTGTTCGATCACATCGCCGGTGTGAAGCCAGCCATCAATGACGGTTTCGTTCGTTGCCTTTTCATTGTCGAGGTAGCCCAGAAAGACACTGGGGTGTCTGATCAAGAGTTCGCCATCCTCGGCTATCCGGTATTCAAGGCCCGGCGCAGCAACACCCGCAGCCCCGACCCTAGTCTTGTCGGCATTCTGAAAGAACGCAAGGCCAGACGATTCGGTCATGCCGTAAACCTGATAGAGCGGCACGCCGATAACCCGGAAGAACCGGACGACCTCGGGCGAAATGGATGCGCCACCGACGAAACCGGAATGCACCTTGTCGATACCCATGAACCGTTTCAGCGGGTTGAAGACTAGAATCGTGGCTGCAAAATACTTGACCCGCTCGACAGGGGTCAGTTTCCCGCCGGCCTCGGTCTTGCGGAAATGCGCCTGTCCCAGATCAAGCCCCCAGCGATAGATCCGCTGGGCCATTGGGCGCGCATCCTGAATCCGGATCGCCGCGCTGTATTGCAGCTTCTCCCAGATCCGCGGCACGCCTAGGAACACCTTTGGCGCGACTTCCCGCAGGTTGGTCTGCACCGTATCGATGGACTCGGCGAAATTCACCTCGCCCCCGACCATCAGGCTGAGAACGGCAGAGAATATCCGTTCTGCCACATGACAAAGCGGCAGATAACAAACCACGGAATACTGCTCGCGCGTCAGATTGAACTGGTCGATCAAAGGATAAGATGCCACAAGCAGGTTGCGATGTGACAACAGCGCACCTTTCGGCGGACCTGTGGTGCCCGAAGTATAAACCACAATCGCCGGATCGTCGGGTCTGGTGGCCTCTACGCAATCGCGGAAGAAATCGGTATCCACGGGCTGGCCTGCTGCGTGACCCAACCCTTCCTGCACCACTTCGTCAAATGACTTCAGGCGCGTCCGGTTATAGCCGCGCATCCCCTTCATATCGACGCAAACGATAAGTTTCAGATCGGGAAAGGCACCATTACTCGCTTCGGCATCCAGAACCTTATCTACCTGTTCCTGATCGCCGCAGACAATGATGCTGCTTTTGGAATGTCTCAGAATATAGTCGATCTCGGGCCAAGGATTGGTTGGATAGACCCCGACGGTCATGCCGCCAAGCGCCTGCGTTGCGACGTCGGAATAAAGCCATTCAGGCGTGTCTTCGCTGGCGATGGCCAGACGGTCGCCGCGCCCGAAGCCCATGGCGTGAAGGCCAAGGGCAAAGCCACGTACCTTAGCGAAATACTCTCCCCATGTGATTCGGTTCCAGATCCCGAGATTCTTTTCCCGCATTGCGAGGTCGCCGGGGATGGTATCGGCCCAGTGCATCAACAGTTGCGGCATGGTGGTACTGCCGTTTTTGAGCGCCAGTTTCAGATCATCCATCATTCACCCCCGCCCGTTCCGCTGGCTTGTGCCCCAGATAAGCCTCGATCACATGCTGATTGGCTCGGATCTCCTCCGGCGTGCCGTAAGCGATCCGCTCGCCGAAGTTCATCACGACGATGTGGTCGGAAATGTCCGTGACGATGCCCATATCATGTTCGATCATCATGACCGTGATCTCGAGTTCCTCCTTGAGATCGAGAATGAAGCGCGCGATGTCTTCGGTCTCCTCCGCGTTCATACCCGAAACCATCTCGTCGAGTAGCAAGAGCTTGGGTTCGGTTGCCAGAGCGCGACCTAGTTCGACCCGCTTCTGCAATCCGTAGGCCAGAGCGCCCACGGGAACGTCCCGCACATGCTGGATTTCCAGGAAGTCTATGATCTCCTCGACCCGCTTGCGGTGCGCCCGTTCCGCCGCCCGCGTGGACGGGCCGAAGAACAATCCGCCCAGAACGCTGGTCGTCATGTGGCTGTGGCGTCCGACCAGCAGATTATCGACAACGCTGGCATGTTTGAAGACCGCCAGGTTCTGGAACGTGCGCCCCATGCCAAGCGCCGCAATCTTGTGGGGTGCTTCGCGTGTAATGTCCTTGCCATCCAGGGTGATTGTGCCCGATGTCACCGGAAGAACCCGGCTGATCATGTTGAACATCGTGGTCTTGCCGGCTCCGTTGGGGCCGATCAGGCTGAAAATCTCGCCCTTGAGGACCGGAAAGCTCACATTGTTGACCGCCGTCACGCCACCGAATTTCTTAATCAGATCATCAACCTGCAACAGCACCGTCATGACAGCCACCTCTTGCGCCTCTTGTAGTGTTTTACATCGCGCATGTTGCGTCTGTGGCCGGATTCGGAGAACCCTAGGTAGAATTCCTTGACATCCTCGTTCTCCATAAGCTTCGCCGGGGTGCCATCCATCACCACACGGCCGTTTTCGATGATATAACCGTAGCTTGCGATCGATAGTGCCAGCTCGGCATTCTGCTCCACCAACAACACCGAAACGTTGCCTTGTTTCACCAGTTCGGTCACGGCGGCGAATATCTCGGTGATGATCTGAGGTGCCAGCCCGAGGCTGGGTTCGTCCAGCATCAGCAGGCGCGGTCGGGACATGAGGGCGCGACCGATCGCCACCATCTGCTGTTCGCCGCCCGACAGATAGCCCGCAATCGTGCCGCGTTTTTCTTTCACGCGTGGAAAGATGCTGAAGACGTAATCCAGCGCCTCCGCCGCCGCCGGACGGCTGCGGGTGATCCCACCCATCATCAGATTTTCCTCGACTGTCAACGGCTCGAACAACTGCCGCCCCTCAGGAACCGTGACAACGCCGCGGCGCACGATTTCGTCGGGTTTGCGGCCAACGAGGTCTTCACCTTCGAAGGTGATTGTGCCGCCGATGATCTCGCCCTCCTCAGGGTAGAGCACACCGGATATCCCCTTGAGAATCGTCGATTTCCCCGCCCCGTTCGACCCCAGCAAAGTGACGATCTTGCCCTGCTCGACCGAGAGTGACGCATCGCGCACCGCTTCGATCACGTTGTCGTAGACGATCTGGACGTTATTGACATTCAACATCACGCGGCGACTTCCCCGACCGCGTTCAGCCCGTCGCGCGCGGCCAAGTCAGCCGGCACGGGGATTTCGATATCCAGCAGCATCTGGGCAAACCCCTTGCCTTGCGGATCGATGCGGACCGAGGCGATGCCGCCCCCGCCAAGCGATTCATGCAGCAGGAAATTCAGCGAGTGGCTTCCCGGCAGGTCGAACCGCTCGACCTTGCCTTCGCAGACATGGGCGAAATAGTTATTTACCACCGCCTCACTGAGAGCCGACCGGATAAAAGGCAGGTAGTCTGGCTTGCGCGCCAGGATACCGATATTGGCGATATCCCCTTTGTCGCCCGACCGTCCCCAGGCCAGATCGACGAGGCGCACCTTGACCGCGTCCGGACCGGGCTTGCGGCTCTCTGCGGGCGGTGCGGCCGGCGGATCAAGGTAGACTGGGTTGGCGGCCACGGTGACGGGCACATCCCTGCCGTCGACCTCGACTGCGACGGGGGTGTCGGCCTTGTCCTGCAGGAACGAGAACAGCCGCACCACCGGCTGCACCTTGGGCCGCCCGGCAAAGAACCCGGTCAGCCCCTGCGCGGTCGAGATAGCCATCGGTGCGATCTCGCCAGCGAAGATGTTGAGCGCGGCGCGGTCGTCATGGATCGCGCCGATCTTGAGCACAACTTCGCGCGTCTGTGCGCGGGCGTTCGCGCCATAGGCGGCCTCTGCGCCCAGCACTTCGACGCTGACCTGCCGGAAATCGCCCAGATTGCGGTCGCGGAAAATCCGGCGGCAGCGGGTCAGGATCGCCTCGGCCACGCGTTCGGCCTTGGCGGGTGCGTCAATCGCGGCTAGTGTCAGGGTGGAGACAGCGCGCCAGCCATCGGCATGGGTCGCCGAGACCTTGTAACTGCCGGTACGCCCGAGACCCTTGCCGCCTTTGACCAACACCCGATCCGTCCCGACCTGGTCCAGCGTGACCTGCGACCAGTCGCAGATCACGTCGGGCAGCAGGTAAGCGCGCGGATCGCCGATTTCATAGAGCATCTGCTCTCCGACCGACCCGGGCACGACCAGCCCGCCCGTGTTTGGTGTTTTGGTCATGACAAAACTGCCGTCCTCGGAGACCTCGACGATGGGCATCCCCATGTCGTCCCAGCCCGAAACGTCCTGCCAGTCCGTGAAATTGCCGCCGGTCCCCTGGGGGCCGCACTCGATCAAATGGCCCGCCAACGATCCCTGGCTGAGCTTGTCCCAATCATCGTCGCCCCAGCCGAATTCATGCATCAGGGGCCCAAGCGCCACCGCGCTGTCGGCGCAGCGCCCGGTGATCACGATGTCGGCCCCGGCATCCAGCGCCGCCGCGATGGGGCGGGCGCCCAGATAGGCGTTCATGCTCCAGATATCGTCGGGAAACGCGACGCCCGAGAACATCTCCGTCTGACCACCGGCGCGGATATCGTCGGCCCGCGCCGACAAATCATCGCCCAGCACCACACCGATGGACACATCTATCCCGGCCTCGGCGGCGACTTTAGCCAGCGCATCGCGGCAGCCACGTGGGTTCACACCCCCGGCATTGGCAACGACCTTGATCCCCTTGGCCTTGATTTCCGGCAACCAGGGTGCCAGCGCCGTGACGAAATCCGGCGCATAACCCGCATCGGGCGACTTGGCGCGGGCTCGCGCCATCAGCGACATCGTCACTTCGGCCAGATAGTCGAACACCAGATAGTCGATCTCGCCTTTGGAGACCAGTTGACCGATCGCTTCAGGCGTATCGCCCCAGAATCCCGATGCGCACCCGATGCGCAGTTTTCGATCCGACATGTGCGTTTTCCTCCCACTTGATCAGCGGCCTTGAAATATTTTCTAACATATGTTTGATTTTGGTCAACACTGCAGATAACTATTTTTGGGAGGATTTTGGGAGGATGAAGAAATGACAACTCAGAGTGAGGCTATCGCGGCTGATCTGGCGGCCATCAGGGCAAATTATTCGCTGACCGATGAGCAGCGCCAGATCGTCGATCACGTGGCGCGGGTGTCCCGCGAGGTTCTTCACCCGCTACAGGCACGCATGGACCAAGAAGATTGGTGGCCTGACAATCTTTTCAAGCAGATGGGCGAACTTGGTCTTCTGGGGATTACGGCCCCGGAGGCTTTGGGCGGATCGGGCCAGAACGAGTTTACCCAGGCGCTGGTGTCGGAGGTGATTTCGAAGTGGAACCCCGCCGTCGGCCTGTCGCATGGCGCGCATGACAACCTGTGTCTGAACAACCTGCTGCGCAACGGCTCCGAAGCGCAGGTGAAAAAATATGTGCCGGGGTTGTGTTCGGGCGACCTGGTCGGGGGGCTGGGGCTGACCGAGCCCGGCGCGGGATCCGATGCGCTTGGCTCCATGGCCACCACCGCTCGCCGTGATGGCGACGACTATGTCATCAACGGCTCGAAGATCTACATCACCAACGGGCCGATTGCCGATGTGATCCTGCTCTATGCCAAGACCGACAAATCCAAAGGCGCCAAGGGCATTTCCGCCTTCATCATCGAAACCGACAATCCCGGCTTCAAAGTGGCGCAGAAACTGGACAAGATGGGCTTTCGCGGCTCGCCTACAGGCGAGCTGGTATTCGAGGACTGTCGCGTTCCGGCCTCGGCCATGCTGGGGGTCGAAAACTCCGGCGTTGCAGTGGTGATGAGCGGGCTTGATCTAGAACGAGCGATGGTCGCTTCGGTCTGCGTCGGCATGGCCGAACGCGCGCTTGAACTGGGTCTGGAATACGCGAAGATGCGCGAACAGTTCGGCAAGCCGATCGCCAGTTTCCAGATGATGCAGTCGAAACTGGCAGAGATCTACACCGAGGTCGAAACCGCTCGGGCCTTCAGTTATCGGGCCTTGGCGGCCTGTGTCGGCTTGCCGAAGGGTGCAGGGGGTCGCGGTGAGATCCACAAGCTGACCGCGGCCGCCTGCCTTTACGCGGGAGAGGCCTTCAACAAGGCCGTCACCGAAGCCTGCCACATCCACGGCGGCTCGGGCTACATGCAGGACACCGAGATCAACCGGCTGTTCCGCGCCAACAAGCTGCTGGAGATCGGCGCGGGCACCAGCGAAGTGCGCAAGATCATCATCGCCGAAGAACTTTTGCGCGCCTGAGGGGGACGAGACCATGAATAAGCAACTGCGCAACGACATCAATCTTCCGACACATTTCATGACAGACGAACAGCAGGCATTGGCCGATCAGGCCGGAAAGTTCTTCTTTTCCGAGTTCCACCACCTGAACGCGGAGATGGACGACACCGACGACCTGCCGCCTTCGGTCTTTCTCAAGCTGGGCGAGATGGGCTATCTCGGTCTCAACGTACCGCCGGAATTCGGCGGCGCGGGGCTCGACTTCACCTCGGCCTGCATCATCACCGAACAGCTGTCGCGCGCCTCGGCGGCCATCGGGTTGACCCATGTCGCGCATGACAACCTGTGCGTCAACAACATCTACCGAAACGCCAATGACGATCTGCGCCGCAAGTATCTGCCCGGCCTGTGCAACGGCACCCTGGTGGGCGCGCTTGGCCTGACCGAACCGGGCGCCGGGTCGGACGCGCTCGGCTCGATGAGGACCACGGCGAAGAAGGATGGCGATGACTATATCCTGAACGGCACCAAGATATACATCACCAACGGGCCGATTGCCGACTTGGTGCTGGTCTATGCCAAGACCTCGCCCGAAAAGGGCGCCAAGGGCATTTCCGCCTTCATCGTCGAAACCGACACGCCCGGCTTCAAGGTGGCGCAGAAGCTCAACAAGATGGGTTTTCGCGGCTCGCCCACTGGCGAGCTGGTGTTCGAGGATTGCCGGGTGCCTGCGAAGAACATGGTTGGCAAGCTGGACGGCGGCGTTGCGGTGACAATGTCGGGGCTGGACCTGGAGCGCGCCATCGTCTGCTTCAATGCCCTGGGGATTGCGCAGCGGGCGCTGGATATTTCCATCGATTACGCCAAGACGCGGCAGCAGTTCGGCAAGCCGATCGCCAGTTTCCAGATGGTGCAGGCGATGCTGGCCGACATGTATACCCAGATCGAGGCGGCGCGCAGCCTGTCGCTGAAGACGGCCGCCATGTGCGAGGGGCTGGAAGAGGGCGAAGGCGGACGCGGCGAGATCCACAAGCTGACCGCTGCGGCGATCTTCAAGACCGCCGCGGCGACGTCCTTCGTGCTGGACAAGGCGGTGCAGATCCACGGGGGTTCGGGCTACATGCGTGATACCGAAGTGAACCGCCTCTACCGCACCGGACGTGTGCTGGAGGTCGGCGCGGGCACCCAGGAGGTGCGCAAGCTGATCATCGCCGGCGAACTGCTGAAAAACTGAGGGGGCAGAACATGAGCGAAGAAGAAGCACGGCGTTACGCGCCGGATCTCATGGCGGGCCAGGTGGCTTTGGTCACCGGATCCGGCTCGGGGATGGGCCGGGCCACGGCCCTGGAAATGGCTTCCTGCGGGGCCAGGCTGGCACTGTTCGCGCGCCGCGAAGAGCCGCTGCAGGAGACCGCCGAGATGATCCGCGCGGCGGGTGGCGAGGCCCTTGTCGTGCCCGGCGACACCCGTGACGCGAATAGTATCGAAATAGCGATGGAGCGCATCAAGGACCATTACGGGCGGCTTGATGTTCTGGTGAACAACGCGGGCGGCCAGTATATAGCTGCCGCGCGCGACATCACCAACAAGGGCTTCGAGGCCGTGATCCGCAACAACCTGATCGGATCGTGGCAGATGACACGCGCCGTGGCCGATCATTTCATGTACGAGAACGGCGGCTCCATCGTCTTTGTCACCGCCATTTCAGCGCGCACCGCGCTCACCGGTTTCACCCATACCGTCGCCGCCCGCGCGGGCGTGACGGGCATGATGAAAACGTTGGCCGCCGAATGGGGCGAATACGGGATCCGGCTGAACTGCGTCGCGCCGGGAACGATCAAGACAGAGGCGCTTGGCCGCTATCCTATTCCGCCGGAACGCTGGAAGGAGCTTAACCGCTCGGTCCTGAACCGGATGGGCGCGGCGGAGGACATCGCCGGGACGATCATTTTCCTCGCATCCAGATTGGGGAATTTCATGACCGGCGAAGACATCTATGTAGACGGCGGGGAAACCTTGCACATGGGTCACGATGCCCGTGACATGATAAACCCTGATATGTTCGAGAAACGCGAACGAGGAGATGGAAGAAATGAGTAGCCCTCCCGTCCTTCTGAATATCTCCGATAGGATCGCCACGGTTACGTTGAACGATCCAGAACGTCGTAATCCGATCACCGGTAACGAGATGATCGCGTCCCTTCTTGAGATATTCGCGAAAGTTCAGGCGGACCCGCAAGTTAGCGTCATGATCCTGACCGGCGCGGATCCGGCCTTTTGCGCCGGCGGCGACATCAAGGAAATGAATGACCCCGACAGTATCTTTCGCAAGGAACCGCTTGCGGCAGCGCAGAGCTATGTCGATGGGGTGCAGCGGTTGCCTTTGGCGCTGTACAACCTCGACGTTCCGACCATAGCAGCGGTCAACGGCGCGGCGGTCGGCGCGGGATGCGACCTGACGATGATGTGCGATATGCGCGTCGCCTCGGACAAGGCGCGGTTCGGCGAAGTCTTTTTGAACCTCGGAATCATCCCGGGCGATGCGGGCAGCTGGTTCATGCTGCGCCGTCTGGGCCATCAGAAAGCTGCCGATCTGACCTTCTCGGGCCGCATGATCGATGCCGCCGAGGCCCTGGAAATGGGAATGGTGCTGGAGGTCGTGCCGCATGACCAGTTGATGGACCGCGCCCGCGAACGCGCCGCCGTCATCGCATCGAAGCCGCCGCGCGCGGTGCGGATCGCAAAGCGTCTGATGCGCAATGCCGAACGGATGGATCTACCAGATTTCCTGAATTCCGCGGCGGCCTATCAGGCGCTCATGCATCAGACTGAAGACCACCACGAGGCGGTTGCTGCCTATATCGAAAAGAGAAAACCGAGCTTCACGGGTCGCTAAAGGAAGATCGCATGTCCGATATAGCTCAGAAAAAAATCGAGCAGATCGCCCAGATGTGGAATGAGCGCGGCAAGGGTTTGATTACCCATATGGCGCTCGAGATTGAGGAGGTTTCGACCCAAGGCGTGCAAGTTCGAATGCCGTTCAACCCCGAGTTCTGCGTGGATAGGGAACAAACACTACTTCATGGTGGTATCCTGACCGCTCTTCTAGACAGTGTGTTCGGTCTTGCGAACTTTGTGGCCATCGAGGGTGTCAGCACGATGGCAACGCTTGACCTCAGGGTTGATTACCTGCGGCCCGCTCGATCGCGCGCGGACGTTATCGTTCGCGCGCATTGTTTTCGAAAAACCCGCCATATTGCCTTCGATTCGGGCAGTATCTGGTTTGATGGCCATGAGAATGCGGAAATTGCACGTGGAGTCGCATCATTCGCATTGACCCGTGGAGACTCCAGCCTGTTTGACGCGTTGGAAAAAGGAGATCCATCGTGATCAACTTGCAAGCCGTCAATGCAAATGTATCCCGCGTGCCGTTCTTCCGTTTTCTCAACTTTGAGGTTCAGAGCGTGGACAGCTGCCACGCCGAAACCGAGATGACCTTTGTAGAACGCCACATCGGAAACCCAGTCATGGACTACTACCATGGCGGGATCATCGCGAGCTTCATGGAAGCGACCGCCGCTATCGCAGTTCATCCCGATTTCGCGGACGTTCCGGCAAAGCCGATCAATCTGACCGTCGATTACCTCCGACCTGGCGTGAAGGGATCGCTTTATGCCCGTGCTAATGTTACCCGCAAGGGCAAGCGGATGGCGAGCGTCAGCGTGACCACATGGCAGACGGACCGGGAAAAGACGGTTGCGGAAGGGCTGTACCACTTCCTTCTGGTTTGATCGCAATGGCTGCGCTCATCAGGCTCGCGCGACGTTCTCCCTGTCGCAGATCCCTTCAAGAAGCAGCGTGATGAGCATGCCAGAGAACTCAGACAATGAAAGATACCCCGAGCTTCCCTCCTTGTTGGGATCAAACCATTCCACCGTCCAGTTCAAGGCGCCCAACATCACCTGGCGCAGAGGGACAATCTTGACGTCAGATCTTATGGCATCGGCCTCTTGCGCTTCGCGAAGAACCCTGTCCCAGAGATGCCCATACTCATGACGAATACCCCTGTGTCTCTTCCTTAAATGATTGGGCAGCATCCCATAGCTTCTGATGTTCGCAGACGTGAATTCGCTTGCCTTGAAGAGAAAATGTAAATGCGTACAAATCGCAGTTGCGATCCTAGCATGATGGTCGATTGGCGCATGAAATTCTTGGACTGCTGCGGTGACCCCAGATAGCAAATCGCTCAAGCCGGCGTTCAGAACCTCGTCCACTATCGCGTCTTTGGATTTGAAATGGTAATAGACGCTGCCCGCCTTCATATCCGCTTCATCCGCGATCTGTCTTAGCGTGGTCGCCTTGTACCCTTTGTCTCTAAGAACGCGCGCCGCGGCCCTCAGGATTTCGGCGCGGGTTTTTGCGGCCTTGCCGATGGTGTCTTGCTCTTCAACAGAAGCGGCTACGTCGCCCGCCTTCTGGCCGTCTACGTTAGCCCGGTGACTGGGACACATACCGTCAAGTATCAGTTTGCTCATACGTTCTGCGAGGATATGAACCGGATACTGATCCACTTTATACCATTCGACGGTCCAGTTCATGGCGCTCAATATGAACTGCCGGATCGCCGTAACGGAAATGTCGTTTCTCAAGGTGCCATAGTCTTTGGCATCCTGCAGAAAGCTGCTCCATACCCCGGCATAGGAGGCACGCAACTCACGGTGTGGTGCGCGCGCTTCATCCGACAGCATCGGATAGTTCCGGATATTGGCGGAAGTGAAGTCGCTGTCGGTCAGAAGATAGGTCAGGTGGGTTTCGATAAGCAAAGCGAAGGTCTTGCGAAATTCTTCGGGGCGCTGCTTCGTCGCGCGGACGATTTCGCAGACCTTCTCGTAAAGCTGCCGCACACCAAGTTCGAGAACCTCGCTCAAAATCTGGTCCTTGGATTGGAAATGATAGTAGATGCTTCCGGCTTCTATCCCTGATCCATGGGCGATGTCGCGCATCGTCGTCGCGTAAAAGCCATCGTGCCGAAAAAGTCGGGCAGCCGTAGCGAGGACGTCCCCCCGCGTCCTTTCGGACTTGCTCAGGTCATCTTCGATTTTATCGACCACATCGAGTCCTCGCATCATCAGCGATCGATACTTGTCGCCCATAAGGATGTCCATTGCAATAAATCTAACAGGCGTTAGAATGTACGAAAGGACGCCTCGAATCAAGTTCTTTGCGAAGGTGTTAGCGGCAGAGGAGGACATCCATATGCGAGGATTAAATGGAAAACGTGTCATCGTGACGGGTGGCGGCAGCGGAATCGGGCGCGCGGTGTGCGAACGTTTCGGCGAAGAAGGTGCCGAGGTTGCGATCTTCGATATGAATGAAGGCGGCGCGCAGGAAACGGCCCGTCTGATCCAGAGCGGCGGAGGAAAAGCCCAAGCTTACAAGGTGGACATCACCGACCGGGCTGAGGTGGACAAGGCTGTGGCCGCGTTCGAGGCTGGTGGTCCGATCGACGTGCTGGTGAACAACGCCGGCTGGGATGTGATAAAACCGTTCCTCGACAGCGATGCGGATCTGTGGAAAAAGGTCATCGACATCAACCTTTATGGTCCGCTGAACATGCACCACGCGGTGTTGCCCGGCATGGTCAATAACGGCGGGGGCCGCGTGGTCAACATCGCCTCCGACGCCGGCCGTGTCGGGTCTTCGGGCGAAGCCGTTTATTCGGCTTGCAAGGGCGGCATCATCTCGTTCACCAAAACCGTGGCGCGGGAACTGGCGCGCAAGGGCATTCAGTTGAACGCTGTCGCCCCCGGCCCGACCGATACGCCGCTGTTTGCTCAGGTTGCCGAGGGCGAGGCCGGTCAAAAGATCGCCGAGGGTCTCAAGCGGGCGATTCCGATGAAGCGTCTGGCGCAGCCGACGGATTATCCTGGCATCATCTGCTTCCTGTCGTCCGACGACGCCGGTTTCATTACCGGCCAGGTGATCTCGGTTTCCGGCGGCTTGTCGATGCACGGTTGACCGTGGGCGGGAGTGCCTGTCACAAGGTATTGCCGTCACGCCGTGTCCAGGGTTACCTCCCCGACTGGCCGCGCCAAATGTGCGGCCCTTTTTCCTTGTAGAAAGGTGGCGGATGTTTCAGCCAGACTCTGACATTCAGCGATTAAGCACGCTGACCGCTTTTCTGAAAGACTGCGGCATTGACAGTTACGAGGATCTTGTCCGCCGCGCCACTGAGGAGCCGGATTGGTTCTGGGGCCGGATCATTGACCATGCCGGTATACGGTTCGGCAAGCCGCACACGGTGCTGCGGGATATTTCCGATGGGCCTGAATCGATCAGATGGGCTGTCGGAGCCACTCTAAATCTGACGGAAACCTGTCTCGACGCACGAATTCACGAAGGTCTTGGCGAAAAGACTGCGATTGACTGGGTCGGCGAAGACGGAAGCCGCCGCCAATGGACCTATTCCGAACTTTCCGCCGAAGTCGCCCGCGTCGCCTCGGCCCTTGACGCGCGCGGGGTGCAGCCTGGTCAGGCGGTGGGCATCTACATGCCGATGATCCCCGAAATCGAGGCTGCGCTGCTAGGTATTGCCCGGCTGGGCGCGGTCGCGGTGCCGCTGTTTTCCGGCTTTGCGCCGCATGCGATCATATCGCGCCTGAAGGATGCGGGTGCCGTGGCGGTGCTGACGGCGGATGCCTCACCCAGACGCGGCAAGCCGGTCTGGATGGAGGCGGTGCTGGCCGAAGCCCTGACCGAGGTGCCTTCCGTTCATACCGTGTTCAGCCTGCGGCGGTTCGGCGGCGCGGTGGCCGATCCGGCCCGCGATCTCGACTGGACCGAAGCTTTGGGCGCCGCCGACCCGGATTTCGCAGCGGTTGCCGTCAAGGCCGAGGACCCTTTCCTCATCGCCTATACCTCGGGCACGACAGGCCGGCCCAAGGGCGTTGTGCATACCCATCTCGGGGTGCAGGCCAAGGCAACGGCGGATATCCTGCTGTGCCTCGACATGAAACGCGATGACCGCCACCTGTGGATGACCGACATGGGCTGGGTGATGGGGCCGCTCACCCTGCTATCGGTGCTGCTGTCCGGCGCCACGCTGGTGCTGGCCGAGGGCGCGCCCTCTATCCCTGGCGATCCCTTCAGGCTGTTGCGCATTGCGTCCGAGATGCAGGTGACCCACATCGGCGTTGCCCCCACGCTGGTGCGGCAATTCATGACGCAAAGCCCCGAGCCACTTTTGGCCTATGACTTGGCACGCCTGCGCATCGTCGCCTCGACCGGCGAGCCCTGGACGGAAGAGGCCTGGCTCTGGCAACTCGACCATATTTGCCGACGCCGCGCTGTGCCGCTGAACATTTCCGGTGGAACCGAACTGTTCGGCGCGATCCTGACCTCAACTGTGCTGCACGAAATCAAGCAGGGCGGTTTTTCGGCCCAGGCCCTGGGTGTGGGCGCGCGCGTACTGCGCGAGGATGGCCACGAGGCCGCGCCGGGCGAGGTGGGCGAACTGGTCGTGACCCAGCCGCCTCTGGGGCTGACCCCGGCGATCTGGGGCGACCGCGAGCGGTATCTCGAAACCTACTGGTCCACCTATCCCGGCATCTGGCGGCACGGCGACTGGGTGCGCCGCGACCCTGACGGCACCTGGTATATCCTCGGCCGCTCGGACGACACGCTGAACATCGCCGGTAAACGCATCGGCCCGCCCGAGATCGAGGCGGCGCTGACCGGGACCGGCGAGGTGGTGGACGCCGCCGCCATCGCCGCGCCCGACGATATCAAGGGGGTGGCCGTGGTCTGTATTTGCGTCGCGGCGCCGGGGGTGTCGCCCAATGCGACGCTTGTCGAACGGCTCAAGGACCGGGTGGGCGAGGTCGTGTCGAAACCCTTCCGCCCGCGCGAGATCCATTTCGTCGAGGCATTGCCCAAGACCCGCACCATGAAGACGATGCGCCGGATCGTGCGCGCGGCCTTCCTTGGCGAGAATCCGGGCGATCTGTCGTCGATCAGCAACCCGAAAACAATCCAGCCCATTGCAGACCTGCGAAAGGATAAGACATGATCACCGTTTTCGGAGCCACCGGCACCACCGGCGCCCCCCTTGTCGACACGCTTCTGGCCAAGGGCGCGACCGTGCGCGCTGTCACCAGCAACCCCGCAAGTCTGGACGCTCTGAAGGCCAAGGGATGCGAGGCCGTCGTCGCGAGTTTCACCGATCCCGCCGCGCTGGCGCGGGCCTGTAACGGAGCAGAAAAGATATACCTGGTCACGCCTGCCCATCTGGACATGCGCCAGTGGAAGGCGAACGTGATCGAGGCCGCCAAGGCCGCGGGCGTGCGCCATGTCGTTCTGGCCACCGGGCTGGGCGCGTCGCCCAAGGCGGGTCTGACCTTTGGAAAGTGGCACTCCGAAACCCAGGAGCTGCTGAAGCAGAGCGGGCTTGACTGGACGTTCGTCCAGCCGACCTATTTCATGCAGAACCTGCTCTGGCAGGCCAGCAACATTGCCAAGAACGGGGTGTACCACGATGATCTGGGCGGCCCTGTAGCCTGGATCGACGCCCGCGACATCGCGGATGTCGCCGCCGAGACACTGACCGCCCCGGGATTTGAGGGCAAGGGTCTTGGGGTGACCGGCCCCGAAGCGCTAACCGGTGATGACATCGCAGCCCTTTTGTCCGAAGTGACAGGGCGAAATGTCACCTGTGCCCCCCTGTCGGCCGAGGATGCGAAAGCGGCCATGGTGGCTGGCGGGATGCAGGATGAGGTCGCCGGAGCCATGGTCGAACTGGCCTCCATAGCGCCCAAGGGCTACCTTGCCGGCATCGAGACAACGGTCAGCGACGTGTCGGGCCGCCCGGCCCGTCGATTTACCGATTTCATCGCTGAGAACCGGGATGCGTTCGTCCAGTGACCTGGCGGCGGCGCCGCTTTATCTTGAAATGGCGCCGCCCCTGAACGCAGCGTCCCAGATCAACCATCTTTTTGTGTTCCGCGATATGGGTGTACTGAGCGGACGTGGAAGCGGGCGGTTCGCGACCGACCTCTTTACCCTTTCGATAACGTGCGACGACAGCGGCGGGGCGCGCGGATCGATGGCACCACCGCGCCCGGGTTTCACGCCCCGCCTAATGCCATTCCATGGTGTCGTGGCCGGGCTACGGCTGTCGTCAAGACCGGAGCGTTTGCCCGAGGCCGAGGAACTGAAACCGTTGGCTTCAGCTCTGGCGCGCGTTCAGCAGAGCGACGAGGCGCTGCCGTTGTTGGTCACTATGCTCGACGAACTTGCAAAGTGTCTGCGTTTTGCCGCGTCACCCGGGCTGTGCAGTGCCCGCACGGAACGACGTAAGGTCCGAGAGGAAACCAGCGTGTCACGACGGCGACTCGCTGCCTCACGGCGCTTTCGGAGGTTGCTTGGACAACTCGCGACGCAGACCGTGTCCCTGACAGATCTGGCGCTGGATGCCGGATATTACGATCAACCTCATATGTCCGCCGCCTGCCGTGCCTTTGCAGGAAAACCACCCCGCGCACTTCGCTTACAGGCGGCACAGTGCGGTTTTGGCCGTTCGCTACAAGATGCGCGCCTCAAGGATCGGCTAATCTTGGTCATCAATGAATGAAATTCAGGAGGGCAGCACGCCATGACGCCATTCGAACCGAAAAATCCTGCCTATGACGCACGCGTACGCGACAGTTTCAATCGACAGAATGTGATGCGCACGCTTGGGATCAGGATTGCCGATCTTACCCCCGGACATATCGTCCTAGAGATGGCCCACAGTGCTGATTTCACCCAACAGCATGGGTTTCTGCATGCCGGAGTCGTTTCGACCGCGCTCGACAGTGCGTGCGGCTATGCCGGTTTTTCGCTGATGCCCGCCGATGCCGCGGTGTTGACGGTGGAATTCAAGATCAACCTGCTCAACCCGGCGGACGGCGAACGGTTTCGCTTCGTTGCCGACGTGGTGAAACCGGGAAGGAACCTGACCATCTGCGAGGCACGCGCCTATGCCACCAAGGGAGGACAGGAAAAGCTGGTCGCGACGATGACCGCGACGCTGATGGCGCTGGTGGGGCGGACGGGCGTGGCGGGGTGACGACCGGGGCCGGGCACCGGGCGGGTCAGACCTTCAACCGGGCTTCGAGGACATGCCGCTGGACCTTTCCGCTGGTCGATCTGGGGAAATCGTCGAATGCGATGAAATGCAGCTCGCGCGGGCGTTTGTAGCCTGCCAGACTTTCGCGGCACAAATTCATCAGCGCATCCGCATCCGGTCGGTCATTGCCGCAGGCGACAAAGGCCACCGGGGCTTCGCCCCATTTCGCGTCGAACGCCCGCACCACCGCCGCTTCGACAACAGACGGATGCGCCAGAAGCACGCGCTCGATTTCCGCCGGATAGACGTTCTCGCCGCCGGTCTTGATCAGGTATTTCACCCTGTCCACAAAGTCGATCGTGCCATCGGGATTGCGCCGGAACAGATCGCCCATGTGGAAGAACCCGTTGCGAAAGTCTCGGGCATTGGTGGCGTTGGCGTTCCAGTAGCCAGAGAACAGCGTCGGGCCGCGCATCGCCATTTCACCGGGCGTTCCGTCGGGAACGTCGCGGTCTTCAGGGTCAACCAGCCGGACCTCGCAGAATGCGCTGATCCGTTTGGACAGTTTTTCGGGTATGACACCGGGCGCGATCAGACCCGCGGTGCCAGGCGGCAAGCCGGTTTCGGTCGCCCCGAAGGAATTCAGGAAGGGCGTGTCCAGAAGGCTGGTCAACTCCGCGATCTGATGTGGAGGCACCAGATCAGCCATCGCGCCGCAGACCTTGATCCCTTTCACCGGCAGCGGGTTGGCGCGCCGCTCGGCGATGAAGGCATCCAACGCGCCCGGCATCATCACGAACCAGCCGATCCTGTGGCGTGACAGCGCCTCATTGATGACGGCAGGTTGCAACCCGTCCACCATCACCACCGTGCCGCCGCGCAAGATCGTCGCCAGCGCATGATCGGTGGACGCCATGTGAAACATGGGCGCCCAGGCGATGAAGCCGTCGCCGGGATCGAGCGCCAGTTGCGCCGCGAAGACCATGGATCTAGCGATATGGGCGCGGTGGCTGATCAGCGCCCCCTTGGGTCGGCCTGTCGTCCCCGATGTGTAAAGGATCGTCAGCCCGGCCTCGGGATCCTCCACCAGGGTTCCGGTGCGCGGATCTGGTTTGGCCCCAGCGATGGCCGCGTCCAGATCCGGCCCGATCTCCATGCATCGGGTAGCGGAGACCGCATGATACGCGCCGCGCAGGCCGGGTTCGACCAGCGCCAGAACCGGCTCGACCAGGTCGATGCAATGCCGCAGTTCATCCGGCGCAAGCCGCCAGTTCAGGCAGGCGACGATTGCGCCGATCCCCGCAGCGGCCAGTTCGGTTTCAAGATATTCCGCCCGGTTGTGGGACAGGATCGCGATCCTGTCTCCGGGCGTGACGCCTCTCGCCAGAAAGACGGCGGCCAGACGATCAACCCGCTCCAGCAACTCGGCGTAGGTCTGCCGTTTGCGACCGTCCTCGGCGGCAAGAACCCTGGCACTGTTCTGCGCGCGGCTTCGAAAGATCGAATACAGATCGGTGCGTCCTGCGCGAAAAACCTCTGGCTGCATCGCATCCTCCCCTCATGCCAATTCAAAGACCCTGCGCCAAACGCACCCCTTCATCAATGGCGCGCAGCGCGTCAAGCTCCGCCGCCTCTTTTGCCCCGCCGATCATCGTGACGGTGACTCCGCGCCCGGCGAGGGCCTCGGCCAGCGCCCGCTCTGGCTCCTGCCCGGTGCACAGCACGATCGTATCGGCGGCGATGACCTTTGGCTTTCCGTCCATGAGGATATGCAGCCCCGCGTCGTCGATACGGTCATAGACCACGCCGCCCATGGCCTCGACCCCGTGTTTGCGCAGCGCGTTGCGCAGGATCCAGCCCGTGGAGACGCCAAGCCCTGCCCCCGGTTTCGAGGTTTTTCGCTGAAGCATGACCACCTTGCGACGCGAAGGTTTCGGTGCCAGCGGATCGCCCGCAAGACCGCCCGACGCGGCGAATGTCGGGTCTACGCCCCATGTCTCGCAGAATGCGTTGGTGCTGTGGACCTCTGCCGATCCGGTCACGAGGAATTCGGCCACGTCATGGCCGATGCCGCCTGCCCCCATCACCACGACGTTGTCACCCGCAGCACGTTCGCCGGACAGGATCTCGGCATAGGTGGCAACGCTCGGATGGTCCACGCCCGGCAGATCGGGAATGCGCGGCGTGACCCCTGTGGCGATCACTACATGGTCGAAACCGGTCAGATCATCCAGACCGGCCCGCTGCCCCAGGCGCAGCGTGACGCCGTGTTTGTGCATCTGGCCGGAATAATAGCGCAGGGTTTCGTCGAACTCGTCCTTGCCCGGCGCCGCACGCGCCAGGTTCAATTGACCGCCCAGCCTGTCATGGGCTTCGAACAAGGTGACGACATGGCCCAGCCGTGCCGCCTCGGCCGCCGTGGCCATGCCCGCGGCGCCGCCGCCGACAACCGCCACCTTCCGGGGTGAATCTGTCGGCGTGTCCCGGAATTCGGTTTCGCGGCCTGCCCGAGGGTTGACCAGACAGCTCACCGGCCGGTCGGAAAAGATAAAATCCAGACAGGCTTGGTTGCAGGCGATGCAGGTGTTGATCTCGTCCGCGCGGCCCTCGCGCACCTTCTTGACGAAATGCGGGTCGGCCAGAAAGGGCCGGGCCATCGAGATCATGTCTGCCTCGCCAGAGGCAAGGATGTCCTCGGCCATTGCGGGCGTGTTGATCCGGTTCGAGGCGACCACAGGAATGGACACTGCGGCCTTCACATTGGCCGCCGCCTGCCGCCAGGCACCTCGCGGAACCGGATAAGCAATCGTCGGCACGCGCGCTTCGTGCCAACCGATGCCGGTGTTCAGAATATCCGCCCCCGCCGCCTCGATCTTGCGCGCCAGTGCCGCAATTTCATCGGCGGGCGCGCCGCCCTCGACCAGATCAGCCGCCGAAATTCGGTAGATGACAAGGAAATCCGGCCCGCATTGGTCTCGCACGGCGCGCACGATCTCGACCGGAAAGCGGTGTCGGTTCTCGGCGCTGCCGCCCCAGTCGTCTTCACGCTTGTTGGTATGCGTGACAGTGAATTCGTTGATGAGGTATCCTTCGGAACCCATGATCTCGACGCCATCGAACCCCGCGGCCTGGGCGTTGGCTGCGGCTTTGGCGAAATCCGCAATGGTGCGGCGAATATCGGCGTCGGTCATCTCACGCGGGATGAAACGGTTGATCGGCGCGCGAATCGGTGATGGCGCCACGCAGCCCTCGATCTTTGCGTAGCGTCCGGCATGAAGCAATTGCGCGCAGAACAGGCTGCCTTCGGCTTGGACCGCCTCGCAGATCGGACGCAGGTGCATGGCCTCGTCCGGGTCGTCGATTCGCGGACCTTCCGGATCGAACAGCCCCTCGGCATTGGGAGAAAACCCTCCGGTGACCAGAATCGCCGCCTCCCCCCGGGCCCGTTCAGCGTAGAACGCGATCTGTTTGGAAATGCCATCGGGCTCGGTTTCCAGCCGTGTGTGCATCGACCCCATGATGATCCGGTTTCGCACCATGTGTGTGCCTGCGCGGATGGGCGAAAGCAGGTTTCCGAAGCTTTCCCTTTGCGTGTTTCCCATTGTGAACATCCTCCTCAAATCTTTGCTTGAACTATATTCTAACATTCGTTAGATTTTTGGGAAGAGTATATTTCGGTCACGGGGAGGAGCGCCGATGCAATTCCAGCCAACAGAGGATCAAAAGGCGTTTCGCGAAACCGCCAAGCGATTCGCCACTGAAAAACTGGCGCCCAGCTATCAGGAGCGCGCAAGCGGCCACACATTTGACCGAGCGCTGATCCGCGACATGGGCGCGCTTGGGCTAATTGGTGCCGATCTGCCGGAGGAATTCGGCGGACTTGGCGAAAGTTCGGTTACTTCCGGGCTGATCGTCGAGGAAATCGCCTATGCCGATTTCAACGCAAGCTATGTTCAGCTCCTCGGCTCTCTCATGGGGGGGATGGTGGCCAAGCATGCTTCCCAGGAGATCGCTTCGGAATGGGTGCCCAAGGTAGTCTCGGGGGAGGCCGTCATTGGCTTGGGCCTGACCGAACCGCGCGGCGGTTCGGACGCGGCGAACCTGATCCTCAAGGCCACGAAGTCCGGCAACGGCTGGCGGCTGAACGGCGAGAAGACCTCGATGAGCTTTGCATCCCAAGCCGATGCGGCGGTAGTCTTTGCGCGTACCGGCGATCCGGACGGCGGCTCACGCGGGGTCAGCGCGTTTTTTGTCGATCTGAACCAGGAGGGCATCAAGCGTACCCATTTCGACGACATCGGCACCAAGCCGGTCGGACGCGGATCAGTGTTTTTCGACGATGTGTTTGTGCCGGCCGAAAGCATGATGGCCGAACAGGACCGCGCTTTCGGCACGATCATGGCGGGGTTCGACTATTCCCGCGCGCTGATAGGACTGGAATGTCTGGGCGCGGCACAGGCATCGGTGGACGAAACCTGGGCCTATGTCCGGGAACGCGAGGCGTTCGGCGCCCCCATCGTGCAATATCAGGGCGTCAGCTTCCCGCTGGCAGAGGCCGAGACGCAACTTACCATGATGCGGCAGCTTTGTTATTACACGCTGGATCTGCGCGACCGCGGCCTGCCCCATACCTCCGAGGCGGCGATGTGCAAGTGGTATCTGCCCAAGACCGCCTGCGAGATCATTCACCAGTGTCTGATCCTGCACGGGCATTACGGATACACCACCGACCTGCCCCATCATCAGCGTTACAACGACGTGCTCGGTCTGCAGATTGGCGACGGCACCGCGCAGATCCAGAAGCTGGTGATTGCCCGCGAGAAGGTCGGGCGGCTGGCGCTGCAGTATGACAAGAAGGCGAAGGGAGTAGCGAAATGAGCGCTCCCGTCGCCGTAACCATCGAAGGTAGCGTCGGCATCATCGAGCTGGCTCGACCAGAGAAGTTCAATTGCTTGTCGCTCAAGGTGCATGAATGCATTTCGAACGCGCGCGCCAGGTTCGAGGCCGAACGGAATGTTCGGTCGATCCTGATCCGGGCACAGGGCAAACATTTTTGCACCGGAGCCGATCTGACTGAGGTGAAGGGCAAACTGAACGATCCCGCCGCGCTGGACCATTTCATCGCCTTTGGCATGAACAACCTGCGCGCACTCGAATCCTCCTCCCTCCCTGTCGTAGTGGCAGTGCAGGGCTTGTGTTTGGCCGGCGGGGTCGAACTAATGCTAGCATGTGACGTGTGTTTCGGAGCCGAAACGGCGCAGTTCGGCGATCAGCATGCGCAATTTGGTCTGATACCCGGTTGGGGCGGTTCGCAGCGGCTGACGCGGCTGATGGGACAACGCCGGGCGCTTGACTTGATGTTTTCGGCTCGCTGGCTGAAGGCCGAGGAGGCCAAAGAGGCGGGTTTGGTCAATTACATCGTGCCGGAAGCGGATCTGCACAAGTCCGCGCTGGAATACTGCCAAAAGATCGCGACCCGGTCGCGTCCCGGTATCGCCGAGATGAAGCGGCTGGCACGGGAAGGTGCGGACCTGGGCATCGACCAGCAAATGCGGCTGGAGCGTGACGCCGCCGTGCGCGCGCTGCCCAGTGATGACGTGGCCGAGGGGCTCGACGCATTCGAGAACCGGCGCGCCCCCGAATTCAAGACTTGAGGAAAACATGGAATTCACTTTGAACGACGAACAACGCCAGATCTACGAATACGGCGGTCAGTTGGCGCAAGAATTCGACAACGATTATTGGCTGCGGCATGCCCGGAAACATGAATTTCCCAGGGACATGTTCCAAAAGATTGCCGATGACGGCTTTCTGGGCATCATGGTTCCCGAAGAATACGGCGGTGCCGGGCTTGGCATGACCGAGATGGCCCTGTTCATGGAAGGCACGGCCAATCACGGCATTCCGCTGCTGATGATGGTGGTCGGCCCGACCATGTCGCTGGCCCATATCGCCAGCCACGGCACCGAGTTCCACAAGAAAGAGCTGCTTCCAGCCGCCTGCCGGGGCGAAATCCAGTTCTGTTTCGCGATCACCGAACCGGGGGCCGGGTCGAACACGATGAAGTCCACCACGCTGGCCAAGCGCCGGGGCAACCGGTTCAGCCTGACGGGGGAAAAGACCTTCATCACCGGGGCCGATGTGTCCGACTATTGCCTGGTTGTGGCGCGGACCAAGCCGCACACCGAGGTCAGCCGCAAGACCGACGGGTTCACCCTTTTTGCCGTGGACCTGAAAAAGAAGGGCGTCGCGCAACAACGGGTGAAGATCTCGATCCCCTTGCCCGAAGAACAGTGGACCCTGTTTTTCGACGAGGTGGATCTGGGTCCCGAGGACGTGGTCGGCGAAGTGGACGAAGGGTTTTCCATCCTGTTCGACAGCCTCAACCCCGAGCGCATCATCCTGGCCGCACTATGCTGCGGCATCGGCCGCTTCGCCCTGAACAAAGGTGTGGCCTATGCGTCCGAACGCAATGTCTTCGGTCAACCCATCGGGGCGCACCAGGGTGTGCAGCACCCGATGGCCAAGGCCTACACCGCCATTGAAATGGCCAGCCTGATGACCCGTCGCGCCGCGTGGGAGTTCGACAACAAGCTGCCGGCGGGGGCCTCGTCGAACATGGCCAAATACTTCGCCGCCGAAGCCGGGATCGAAGCGGTGGACGCCGCACTGCAGGCGCATGGCGGATCGGGTTTCACCGAGGATACCGGACTCTACGAGATGTATCCGCTGGTGCGCCTGTTGCGTACGGCACCCGTGAACCGCGAGCTGTGCCTCAGCTTCATCGGCGAAAAGGTCATGGGTCTGCCGCGGTCCTATTGATCGACGGGCCGGGAATGGAGGATAATATGCAATTTGGAATGCGCTTCCGGCGGGAGGATGCCGCCGACAAGGTAAACGATCACTTCTGGCACCCAGTCGAGGGCACGCCGCTAGAGGAGGTGCGCCGCATTCAGGAAGAGCGGCTGCGCGATCAAATGGCCTATCTCAAGGCGAACTCGACCTTCTATCAGGAGAAGTTCGCCGACGCCGGTGCGGAATTCGGCGATATCCGCACCATCGAAGACCTGCAAAAGCTGCCCTACACATACAAGACCGAGATTCGCGAAAGCCTCGCGGCAGAGCCGCCCTTCGGCAAGCACCGCGCCGCGCCGATGGCCGACATCATCCAGATGCAGGCCTCGTCGGGGACAACCGGCAGCCCCGCATATGTGGCCCTGACCGAATCCGACGCCGAGATGTGGCACGAGATGACGGCGCGCTGTTTCTTTGCCAACGGCGTGCGGCCCGGCGACATGGTGCTGCATGCGTTTTCGCTGGCCAAGGGCTTTGTCGGCGGCATCCCGGTGATGCAGGGACTGCAATACATGGGTGCGATCGACGTGCCGGTGGGGGCTGATGGCGGCGCGGAAAGGTTGCTGCGCGCTTGTGCGGACACGCGCCCGCGCTGTATCGTCGGCGCACCTAACTTCGTTCTGCATCTGGCCGAAAAGGCTCCGGAAGTGCTTGGCTGCAAGGCCAGCGAGCTGGGCGTCGAGCGGGTGATAGTGGGCGGCGAACCGGGCGGCGGCATCCCGGCGATCCGCGCCAAGATCGAAGCGGCCTGGGGTGCCAAATGCACCGAGATGCTGGGGGGCACCGATCTGGGCGTGACCTATTGGGCCGAATGCGACGCGCAATCGGGCATGCATATGGTCAACATGGACTACATCATCACCGAACTGCTCAATCCCGAAAGTGGCGAGATCATTCCTTGGAAAAAAGGCGCCGAGGGCGAGATGATCTATACCGCGATCGGCCGGCGGGCAAGCCCGCTGGTGCGGTTCCGGTCGGGCGATTATATTGAGGTCATCGACACCGAGTGCTCCTGCGGCCGCACCGGCCCCAAGATCCGTTGCACCGGTCGGACCGACGACATGCTGATTGTGCGCGGGGCCAATGTGTTTCCTTCGGCGATCAACAGCGTGATCACAGAAATGGTGCCCGAAACCAATGGTGTCATGCGGATCGTGGCAGATTTCGAAGGCCACACTACTCAGGGCGCGCTGAAAGTGATCGTCGAACGCGGTCCCGGTCGCGATCCATCTGATGACAACGCCCTCAAGAATAAGATTGAGCAGCGCTTGCGCGATGCCCTCGTTTTCAGGGCCGACATTCGCCTGGTCGCGCCTGATACGTTTGAAAAACCCGGCGCAGCTAAGGTCGCCTTTGTCCTCAGAAAGTACCCGGACCTGCCATGACGAAAATGAAATCCCTTCTCGACACCGGGTCCGACGACTTCCGGAAAAACGATGCGCTTTACCGGGAAAAGGTCGGCGAACTGCATGCGCTTCGGCTGCTACAACGCGTCGGCGGCCCGGAAAATGCGCGGGAACGGCATGTCAGCAAAGGCAAGATCCTGCCGCGCGAACGGGTCGAGCGGCTGATCGATCCGGGAACGCCCTTTCTCGAAATCGGAGAACTCGCCGGGCTGAACAAATATGAAGGCGTGCCACCCGGTGCAGGGATCATCACCGGCATCGGCGTGATCGAGGGACGTCAGTGCATGATAATCGCCAATGACGCTACCGTGAAGGGCGGCACCTATTTCGGCATGACCTGCCGCAAACACGTCCGGGCGCAGAAAATCGCCTGGAAAAACCGTCTTCCGGTGATCACCCTGGTCGATTCCGGCGGGGCGTTTCTGCCGGAGCAGGCGAGTATCTTTCCCGATGAGGGGCAGTTCGGCTCAATCTTCCATCAACAGATCGGCATGTCGGGCGATGGCGTACCGCAGATCGCCGTGGTCATGGGGCCCTGCACCGCGGGCGGCGCCTATATCCCGGCGCTTTGCGACGAGGTGGTGATCGTGCGCGGTCAGGGCTTCATGTATCTGGGCGGGCCAGAATTGACCTTTGCTGCGACCGGCGAAAAGGTCGATGCCGAAACGCTGGGCGGCGGCAAGATGCATTCGTCCGTTTCCGGCGTGACAGACCATCTTGCCGAGGATGACGCGCACGCGCTGGCCATCACCCGCGAAATCGTCAGCCACCTGGGCGAAAAACCGCAGCCGCGCAAGACGCCGACGTCGCCGCGCCCCCCCGCCTATCCGGTCGAGGAGATCTATGGCGTCGTCAGCCGAGACCCAAGGGTGCCGACCGACAACCGCGAGATTGTTGCGCGCCTTGTCGATGACAGCGATTTTCACGAGTTCAAGCCACTTTTCGGCGACACCCTCATGACCGGCTGGGGCCGAATCCATGGCCACGAGGTCGGCATCCTGGCCAACACCGGCGTGCTCTTTGTCGAGGCCGCGCTGAAGGCTACGCATTTCATCAATCTCTGCGTCCAGCGCGATATCCCGCTGCTGTTCCTCGCGGATGTGAACGGCTTCATGGTCGGCCGCGACGTCGAGCAGATGGGCATTGCCAAGGCGGGCGCCAAGATGATCACCGCCATGTCTTCGGCGCGGGTGCCGAAGTTCACCATCATCACCGGCGGCTCTTACGGGGCGGGTTACCTGGCCATGCTTGGCCGCCCGTTCCAGCCGGACGCGATGTTCGCCTGGCCCACGGGCCGGTCCGCGATCATGGGGCCGGAACAGGCCGCCAGCGTGCTAGCGCAGGTGCGCGCCCAGATCAACGAACGCGAAGGCAAGAAATGGACACCCGAGGAGGAGGAAACCTTCAAGGCACCAATCCGCAAGGAATACGAAGATTTCCAGGGGGCCTACAATTTCGCCTCCAACCTCTGGATCGACAGCGTGATCGAGCCTGCCGAGACCCGGGACGTCATGGCGCTGATGCTGGACATCGCTTCGCGCAGGCCCAAGGTCGAAACGCATTTCGGCGTGTTCAGGATGTGAGGCGCAAACCATGAAAATCAAAACGCTTCTTATCGCCAATCGCGGCGAAATCGCCTGCCGAATCGCACGCACCGCGCGGGCCAGCGGCATCACCCCTGTTGGCGTGCATTCGCAGGCCGACGCCAACGCCCTTCACGTCCGTGAGATCGGCAAATCTGTCTGCATCGGCGCCGGTCCCGCATCCGAGAGCTATCTGAAGATCGACGCAGTCATCGCCGCCGCCAGATCCGTCGGCGCCGATGCGATCCATCCCGGTTACGGCTTTCTGGCAGAGAACGCAGATTTCGCCCGCGCGGTCGAAGCCGCAGGCATGATCTTCATGGGGCCGACACCGGAAACGCTGGAACGCTTCGGCGACAAGGCCAGCGCCAAGGACGCGGCGGTTGCTGCCGGCATTCCGGTTGTCTCGGGCGCCCAGGGCGCGCGCTCCAACCCGCAGGAAATCGCACAGGAAGTGCGCAAGATGGGCCTACCGGTGCTGCTCAAGGCGGTCGGCGGCGGCGGCGGGCGCGGGCAGCGGCTCGTGACGGTTGAAGCCACGCTTGTGGAGGACATCGAGGGCGCGCTGCGCGAAGCAAAGTCCACCTTTGGCTCCGAGGGCCTTCTGCTGGAACGCTTCCTGCCCGAGGCACGCCATGTCGAGGTGCAGATCGCGGGCGACGGCAAGGGCCATGTGCTGCACCTGTTCGAGCGCGACTGCACGCTTCAGCGCCGCCACCAGAAGGTCATCGAAGAGGCCCCGGCTTGGGGCTTGCCTCGCGCGCTTCTTGACGAGATCGCGCATGACGCGGTGCGCCTGGGCGAAACGCTCAATTATCGCGGCCTGGGCACGGTCGAATTTCTGGTCGCGGGGGACAAGTATTTCTTTCTGGAGGTGAACCCGCGCATCCAGGTGGAACACCCCGTCACAGAGGCGATCACCGGGCTGGACCTGGTCGCGTTGCACCTGCGCCTTGCGGAGGGCGCGGGCTTGGGGCTTGTTCAGGAGGATCTGCGGATCAACGGCCACGCCGTCGAGGCGCGGCTTTATGCCGAAGACCCGGCCATGCAATTCGCCCCCTCGACGGGCACGCTGACCACGCTCAGCCTGCCCGGCGGCCTGCGGATCGACAGCGGTGTCGAAGAAGGCGACGCGGTGACGCCCTATTACGACCCGATGATCGCTAAGCTGATCGTTCACGCGCCCGACCGGGAAACCGCCTTGGCGCGGCTGGCGACGGCGCTGGACCATATCGCGGTGGAGGGCGTGGAAACTAACCGTGCCTTTCTGACGGCGCTAGCGCGAAACCCCGAATTCGGGCAGATGCAGGTTCATACGCGCTGGATCGACGGCCGGCTTGACGCGCTGACACAGCCGGCCCCCCTTACCCGCCCCGAGCGGTGGAAGGCGGCAGCCGCGATTCTGTTCGTGGCAACGTCGCGCCGCGATGCGGACGTGGATCCCTGGAGCAACCGCGATACCTTCACCGGCTGGCGGCTTGGCCTGGGTGGAGATGCGGTTGAGGCGGAACAGCGCGTGACGCTCACCGATTCCGCCGGTGCATCGGAGGAATTGCGCGTCGGCCCTGTCAAACCGGGTGACAAATACACCGTTATTTCGGAAAACGGCGATGCTACCATGTTGACCGCGCGTGAAATCACGCCGGGTCGATGGCGCCTGAGCGAGGGCGATACCGTCCTTTTGATCGACGCGCGGCTCCACGCCGGGGTGATTGAGATGGACACGCCCGAAGGTCGGCTGATCTTTCGCCCGGCCACGCCGCTGGCCTTTGCCGGCGGCGATGCGGCAGCGGATCGCGCCGTGGTCTCGCCGCTAACCGGCATGATCGTCGAGATCAAGGTGACCGACGGTCAACCCGTCGCCGCAGGCGACGTGATCGCGGTCATGGAATCAATGAAACTTGAAATCTCGATCCGCGCTGCCGCAGCCGGTACCGCCAGCAAGATATCCGTCTCGAATGGTGACATGGTCAATCGCGGCCAGGTCATCGCCGAGATACTGCCATCCGAGGAGCAATGAGATGAGCGACTTTCCCAAATTCGTCGAATTTCGTGAGGAAGGCCCGCGCGAGGGCTTTCAGATCGAAAAGAAGATCTATCCGATCGAACAGCGGATCGAACTGATCGACATGCTCAGCGACACCGGTCTGAAGCGCATTCAGGTTGGCAGCTTTGTCAGCCCGAAATACGTGCCGCAGATGGCGGACACCGGGGAGTTGTTCCAGCGTATCAAGCGCAAGCCGGGCGTGAATTACACGTCACTATGGCTGAACGACAAAGGGTTTCGCAAGGCCCTGACGGCGCATGAGGTCGATATCGACCCGCGCCTGCTGTTTTATCCTTCCGAGGCGTTTGCCCAATCGAACAACAATTGTTCCTCCGCGGAAATGCGGGAAAAACAACGCGACTGGGTTCGTCTTTACAAGGAAGAGGGATATACGATCGACGCGGCCTATGTGATGACGGCCTTCGGCTGCAATCTCGAAGGCCCCATCCCGCAAGAGCGCATCTTGGACGATTTCCGCTTCGTTCTTCAGCTGTGCGAAGAAGAGGACATCCCCGTACCGATCCTTGTGATCGCCGATACAATGGGCTGGGGCAACCCCGAGGCTGTCAAACGAATGATCGGCGCGCTGCGGGAACTGGCACCCAGTGCCCGCATCGGGATGCATATTATCGGGATGCATATTCATGACACGCGCGGGCTTGGCATCGCCAATCTCCATGCCGCCCTGTCGATGGGCGTGGACATGTTCGAAAGTTCGGTCGCCGGTCTTGGCGGCTGTCCTTTCGCGGGCCACGGCCACGCCCGCGCCGCAGGAAATGTCTGCACTGAGGATGCGGTGTTCCTGTGCCACGAGCTTGGCATCGAAACCGGCATTGATCTGGACAAGCTGATCGCAGCGGCGGTCAAGGCGGAAGAGATCATCGGCGTGCCTCTCATGGGCCGGGTCATGCATACCGGCGGGCTCGACAAGTACCGCAAGGCAAACTGAGGAGGGATGAAGATGGCGAAGGCGCTTGACGGAAAAGTGGTTCTGGTCACCGGCGCGGGTGGCGGTATCGGCCGCGATATCGCGCTGATGGCGGCGTCCGAAGGGGCGGCGGTGGTAGTCAATGATCTGGGGGCGTCCCTGAAAGGCACCGGCCAGACCGAAAGCGCCGCTCAGGCCGTCGTCGCAGAGATCAAAGCCGCCGGAGGTGATGCGATCGCCGATGGCGGTTCGGTCACCGACCCCGAGGCCGCGCGTGCGATGATCGAGGCCGGTGTCAAGGAATTCGGTCGCATTGACGCGGTGGTCAACAACGCAGGCATCCTGCGCGACGGGTTTTTCCACAAGATGACACACGAGGATTTCGATGCGGTGGTGAAGGTCCATCTTTATGGTGCCTTCAATACCAGCCGCGCTGCCGCCGATTATTTCCGCGAACAGGAAGGCGGCGCTCTGGTTCACATGACCTCGACCTCGGGTCTGATCGGCAATCTGGCGCAGGCCAATTATGCGTCTGCCAAATTGGGCATCGCCGCCTTGTCGAAATCGATTGCGCTCGACCTGAAGCGGTGGAACGTGCGGTCGAACTGCATCGCGCCCTTCGCCTGGAGCCGGATGATCTCGTCTATCAAGACAGACACCCCGGAACAGGTGGCGCGGGTCGAGAAGATCAAGCAGATGACCCCTGCAAAAGTTGCGCCGATGGCCTGTTTCCTGATGAGCGACCACGCGGCTGACGTGTCCGGACAAGTCTTTGCGGTTCGCAAGAACGAGATCTTCCTGTTCAACCAGCCCCGCCCGGTGCGGTCGGTTCATTCCGGCGAGGGCTGGACAGCGGATGAAATCGCCGAGCGCGCCATGCCCACGCTCAGATCGCAGTTCACACCGCTCGAAGTGTCGGCGGACGTCTTTTCGTGGGATCCGGTCTGATGGGAAAACGCAAGGAAAAGATTAGCTCGAACATCGCCTGGAGCACGCCGGACAAGATCTGCGTGCGGGGCCTTGATCTGCCGAACGAGATTCTGGGCCACATGAACCTAGGCGATCTCGCCTTTCTGCAACTGACGGGCCGCAAGGCCACGCCAGAGGAAAGCCGGGTCTTCAACGCCATCATCATCACCCTGGTGGAGCATGGCATCACGCCCTCGGCGCTGGCCGCGCGCATGACTTATATGGGCGCACCGGAATCGCTTCAGGCGGCGGTGGCGGCGGGACTGTGCGGGCTGGGCACGGTTTTTGTCGGCTCGATGGAGGGCGCCTCAAAAATGCTCTACGAGGCGCTGCCGCAGGACAGGCGCGGCATCGGCGCCGATCTGGATGCCATAGCGCTGGAAACGGTTGAGAAGTTCCACGCCCGCAAGGCCATCGTGCCGGGGCTGGGCCACCCGGTTCACAAGCCGGTCGATCCGCGCACACCGCGCCTGTTCCAGATCGCAGCCGAGAACGGCAAATCCGGTCAATACATCGAGTTGATCCAGAAAATTCAGGGCGTGGCCGAGGCGAGATCGGGCAAGATGCTGCCGATCAACGCTACCGGTGCCATCGGCGCGATCTGCTGCGAATTCGGCTTTCCGTGGAAGATCGTGCGCGGCTTTGGGGTGATGGCGCGGGCCATCGGGCTGGTCGGCCATATCCTTGAGGAAAGCGAAAACCCAATTTCCTATGAGCTGTGGCAGCGTGCCGAGCAGGAAATCCTTGAAACCTCGGGACCGGGAGCGAAATAAACGATGCAGACATCAGCCCCCGACACCCATGGCGACCTGCGCGATGCCCTGCGCGCGCTTTGTGCACAGTTCCCGCCGCAATATCATCGAAAGTTCGGCGAGAACGAAACCTACCCCGAGGAATTTGTCGATGCGCTGACCCGCGAGGGCTGGCTCGCCGCGATGATCCCCGAGGAATACGGCGGATCGGGCCTGGGTCTGACCGAAGCCTCGATCATCATGGAAGAGGTGAACCGCTGCGGTGGCAACGCGGGCCACTGCCATGGGCAGATGTATAACATGGGCACGCTTCTGCGGCACGGCTCGGACGAGCAGAAGCAGAAATACCTACCCGCCATCGCCAGCGGCGCGCTGCGCCTGCAGTCCATGGCCGTGACCGAGCCGACGACCGGGACCGACACCACCAAGCTCAAGACTACAGCGGTCAGGAAGGGCGACCGCTATGTGATCAACGGCCAGAAGGTCTGGATCAGCCGCATTCAACATTCGGACCTGATGATCCTGCTGGCCCGCACCACACCGTTGAAAGATGTCAAGAAGAAGTCCCAGGGCCTGTCGATCTTCATGGTTGATCTGAAAGAGGCCATCGGCAATGGCATGGAGGTGCGCCCCATCGCCAACATGCCGGGCCACGAAACCAATGAAGTGTTCTTCGACAACCTGGAGATTCCCGCCGAGAACCTGATCGGAACCGAAGGCCGCGGATTTTACCACATTCTTGACGGGCTCAACGCCGAGCGCACGCTGATCGCCGGGGAATGTATCGGGGACGGATACTGGTTTGTGGACAAGGCCCGCGCCTATGCCGGCGAGCGTATTGTCTTCGATCGCCCGATCGGTCAGAATCAGGGCGTGCAGTTTCCTATCGCCAAGGCCTATGTGAACGTCGAGGCCGCCAACCTGATGCGCTTCGAGGCCGCAAGACGCTTTGACGCCGGGCAGGATTGCGGGGCACAGGCGAACATGGCAAAACTACTGGCCGCCGATGCCAGCTGGGAAGCGGCCAATGCCTGCATCCAGACTCATGGCGGCTTCGGCTTTGCGCGCGAATACGATGTCGAGCGCAAGTTCCGCGAGGCCCGACTGTATCAGGTGGCCCCGATCTCGACCAACCTCATCCTGTCCTATGTCGGCGAGCATATCCTGGGTATGCCGCGGTCGTTCTGAGGCCAGGGACCATGAATGAGATCGACCTTGACGCGCTGGCACCCTGGCTAGGACGCACTGAAACCAAAGAAGACGTCCTGACGCACGGTCTGATCGACAAATTCCGTGCCACGTTCGGTCCGCATCTTTGGGGCGGAGCAGGTGATGTCCCGCTGGGGGTTCATTGGTGTATTGCCCTTGATACCGTGCCAGCTGCCGCCCTGTCAGACGATGGCCATGCCGCAAGGGGTGGATTTCTGCCCCCTGTCCCGCTGCCCGCCCGCATGTGGGCCGGCGGCGATGTTACACATTTCACGCCGCTGACGATCGGCGAAGCCGTCACCCGCCGCTCGGTGATCGGGGATATAACAGCCAAGCAGGGCCACAGCGGAACGTTGGTCTTTGTGACCGTAGAACACGAGTATTCGAGCGGCGGCCGGCTTTGTATTCGGGAGAAGCAATCGATTGTCTATCGTGAGATTTCTGTGCCCCGCCCGGTCAAGAACGCACCTGACGCGGTTGACCCCACCACGCTCAGATCGAGCCTTGCACCGGATCCGGTGCTGCTGTTTCGCTATTCGGCGCTGACGTTCAATGCCCATCGCATCCACTATGACCACGTCTACGCCACCGAAACCGAAGCCTATGCCGGGCTTGTTGTGCATGGCCCATTGCAGGCGACGCTTCTTCTGAATCTGGCGGCGGAAGCCTTGAAGTCGTCGCCCCACCGGTTTTCTTTCCGGGGACTTGCACCGCTGACCCTGCCCTGCGAATTGCAGTTGCATAGAGAAGGGGCCGAAACCTCCGGGACAGTCTGGTGTCAGGATCAAAACGGTCTTCGAAGTTTTACCGCAGAATACGCGACTGTCTGAGCGGTTCTGCTTGGCGGCGGATTCAATTGTTGATTTAACTTTCTAACATATGTTAGGTATCAGAAAGCGGCTTGGCACCTCCGGCAAGCAGCCCTCTGAAATAAGAGGTGGGAGGAGAAAAATGCGAGGAAACCTCGTCACTTGCGGATCACCGTTCGGTCAGGTTATGTGCCGTTCCATGGGCTGTCGGCAAAAGGCACGGGCTGAGTCATGACCACGAATGGGGGGATCGTCACATCGCCGCTTGCTGTGCGCAGTGCAACTTTGAAATTTGGCGGTGTGACGGCGCTCGACGATGTGAGCATTACCGTGAACGACGATGAATTGCTTGCGATCATCGGTCCGAACGGTGCCGGAAAAACATCACTTCTGAACGTTACTGCGGGTTTCTATCGTCCGCAGAAGGGCCGTGTCGAGTTGTCCGGGCAGGACGTTACCGGCCTGCGTGTTGACCAGATCGCCCGGCGCGGACTGGCGCGTACGTTTCAGGGCACCCATCTCTTTGCCGGGCAGACCGTGGTGGAAAACATCATGATCGGTCGTCACATGCTGATGAAATCGAATGTGATCCAGGCCTTTTTCCAGTTTGGGCTCGTGATGCGGGAGGAATCAGAGCATCGCGAAGCCGCCGAAGAGATTATTGACTTTCTGGAGATCGAAGCAATCCGCAACCGGCCAGTGGGCACATTGGGCTACGGGCTGCGCAAACGTGTCGATCTGGGCCGCGCATTGGCGCAGGAACCATCCATCCTGCTGATGGATGAACCGATGGCTGGCATGAACTCGGAAGAGAAAGAAGACCTCGCGCGCTTCATTCTCGATGTGCGCGAGGCGCGCAAGATTCCAGTGGTTCTGGTCGAGCACGACATGGGCGTTGTTATGGACCTTGCTGACCGGATCGTAGTGCTGGACTTCGGGCGGGTCATCGCCGAAGGCACGCCCGAAGAAATCCAGAAGAACCCGGCTGTGATCAAGGCATATCTGGGTTAGCGGGATGACAAAACAACGAACAGCAATGGTCTTTTCAGACCCGGCAGTGACACACAGCGAAACCCTGCCGCAGGTTTTGCTCGCGCGTGCAACGTCCATGCCGAACAACCTCGCCGAACGCCACAAGCGCCTGGGCATCTGGCGGGAATTCACCTGGGCCGATGTGATTGACAGAGTTCGTGCCCTGGCTCTCGGGTTGGAGAACCTGGGCCTGTCGGCGGGCGAATCCGTCATGTTGATCGGGGAAAACGAACCCGAACATTTCTGGGCTGAATACGCCGTTCAGTCATTGGGCGGCAAAGTCCTGTCCGTCTATCCGGATCAGAACGCCGAAGAGATCCTGTATCTGGCCGAAGACTCGCAAACGCGGATTTTTCTGGCGCAGGATCAGGAGCAGGTCGATAAATGCATCGAGATCGCGGGCAAGTACTCGGGTGCCTTGGCGATCGTTTACTGGGATGATTCTGGTCTTTGGAGCTATGATCATCCCCTTTTGCATTCATTTGAAAGCCTTAGCGCGGCAGGACGTCAGATTCACGCCAAGGAGCCTGCCAGATTTGAAGAACACGTCAAACGCGGACGGGCGGACGATACCGCCTTGCTGTCCTATACCTCCGGGACCACGGGAAAACCGAAGGGCGTTGTCATCAGCTATCGTTATCTGTTCGACAACTGCTCACGTGTGATGGGGGCAATCGAAATCGCGCCAGGCACCGAATACTTGACGTACATTTCGCCTGCCTGGGTCACGGAACAGATTTTCGGCCTGTCGATCGGTTTGATCGCGCCCATGGTCGTCAATTTTCCCGAAGGCCCCGAAGATGTGCTGACCAACATCCGCGAACTGGCGGTTGACGCGCTGGTGTTCAGTCCGCGCCAGTGGGAAAACCTTGCGTCGATCGTGCAGGCCCGGATGTTGGGCGCGGGCAAGTTCCGCAACTTGATGTACAATTGGGGTATGAAAATCGGCCGTGACGTTTATGTCGAACGCTTGGAAGGGCGCAGTCCCAGCCTCGCCTCGCGCCTGCGACTTCCCTTTGCCGAGGCGCTGGTGCTGCATCACCTGCGCGACAATTTGGGCCTTGGCAAGGCAAAAAATGCGATGAGCGGCGGTGCTCTGATGGCCCCCGAAGTCTTTCGCATGTTCCACGCCATGGGGGTCAAGCTGCGCAACGTCTATGGCGCGACCGAAATCGGCCTTCTGACCGCGCATGTCAGCGAAAGTTATCAGCTGGAAACAAGCGGCAGCTGGATGCAAAGCAATACCGCTTATGGCGATCCGTTGGAATACCGCATAACGCCGCAAAGTGAGTTGCAGGTCCGCGGCGGCTCGGGCTTTGGCGGATATTATGGCAAACCGGACGAGACCGCCGAGGTGCTGACCGAAGACGGTTGGTATGCCACCGGCGATGCGGTTTCGATGACCGATGACGGAGAGCTGGTATTCTACGACCGCGTCAAGGACATGCGCCGCCTAGCGAACGGCCACAGTTATCCGCCGCAGTTTATCGAAACACGGCTGCGCTACAGCCCCTACATCAAGGATCTTATGACGCTGGGCGACGAAACCCGGGATTTTGTCGGAGCGCTGATCAATATCGACATCGAGGTCCTCAGCCGCTGGGCCGAAGAGAACAATATCAGCTTCTCGACCTATACCGACCTGTCGCAAAAAGCCGAGGTTCTGGACCTTATCAAAGGCGAGGTTTCGCGCATCAACGCCTTGCTGCCCGAAGGTTCTCGGGTCGTGCGGTTCGCGAATTTCCCCAAGGAACTGGACCCGGACGAAGGCGAGCTGACCCGCAGCCGGAAACTCCGGCGCGCATTCCTGGAAGATCGGTATGCCACGCTCGTCGAGGCTATTTACAGCGGTTCCGACAAGATCGACCTTGAGATTGCCGTTACTTATCAGGATGGCCGCCAGGGCGTGCTCAGGGCCGAGGTGCGTGTATCGGATGTCGAGAGCGGATCGAAGGCTGCCGGGCGGCGGTCGCAAATTTAAGGGAGGTCGGCAAAAATGGTCTATTTCATCAATGACATCATCACCGGGGCCTTGATCGGCCTGCTTTACGCGCTGGTGGCCATGGGGTTCGTCGTGATCTACCGCGCTAGCAAGGTGTTCAATTTCGCGCAGGGCGAACTGGTGATCATCGGCGGTTTCATCGTCTGGTTCACAACCATGCAGCTCGGCCTGAGCCTGTGGCTGTCGATCCCGCTATCCTTGGTTCTTGCGGGTCTTGTCGGCTATCTGATCGAACGGATTTTCCTCACCAAGCTGATCGGTGAATCGGTGTTCTCGATGGTGATGGTGACTGTCGGCCTGCTGATCCTGCTGCGTGGCGTCGTCCTGCTGCTGTTTGGGGCTTCCGTCCGGCCATTCCCGATCATCTTTCCGCTGAAGCCGCTCTTACTCGGCGATATGCTGATTCCGATGAACTTGCTTATCGGGGGGATCATCACCATCGTTGCCGCCGTTGGCCTGTCCTGGTTCTTCAACTGGACCCGTTCAGGCCTGCGGATGACGGCAGTGGCCGAAGATCACGTCGTCGCTGCTTCGATGGGGATTTCGGTGAAAGGCTCTATTGCCTTTGCCTGGATTCTCGGCGCAATCCTGTCCACGATAGGAGCGATGATCTTCCTCAGCGGCAAGTCGCTGACCTTTCTGGCCTCGGATATCGGTTTTGCGGCACTGCCGGTTGCATTGTTCGCCGGGTTGGAGTCGATCGGCGGACTTGTCCTGGCGGGAATCATCATCGGTGTAATCCAGAGCCTGACCACCAACTACCTCGATCCGATCATCGGCGGCTCGCTCGGCAGTGTCGTGCCCTATATCATCATGCTTGCCATTCTGCTGATCCGGCCCACGGGTCTGTTCGGCTGGCGCACAATCGAGCGGGTTTAATTCATGGATCCTTCCGGCATTTTTCCCACAAGCTATCGCGCCGACAGACGTCTCGTGCGCACGCGCTGGCAGGCGGTTTGCCTGGCGCTGTTCCTCGTGGTTATGCTGGCGATGCCCTATCTTGTGAGCGGGCGTATCATCGCCGTGCTGAACATGATGCTGATCAGCGCCGTGATCGCCGTCGGACTCCAGATTTGCACCGGCTATGCGGGCCAGATCAATCTGGGCCAGGCCGCATTCATGGGGGTGGGCGCCTATACCGCTTCGATACTGGCCTCCAAGACCGGTCTCACGTTCCTGTTGACCATACCGTTGGCCGGGTTCGCGGCTGCGCTGTTCGGCTTTCTCTTCGGTTTGACGGCGACTCGGATCAAGGGGTTCTATCTGGCGCTGACGACTCTCGCGGCACAGTTCATCTTTCATTTTGCAGTCCTGAACCTGCCATCCTCCTGGCTAGGTGGCTCAAATGGAGTCACCGTGCCGGCAGCAGAGATATTCGGGCTGCGCTTCGTCACCGAGACCCAGCAATTCTACATGAACCTTGCGGTTGCCGCGATCATGATCGCAGGCGCGTTCGGGATCATCCGGTCGCGCTTCGGTCGCGCCTTCATCGCGGTCAGGGACGATGACGTGGCCGCAGGCATCATGGGGATCAATGTAGCGGCTACCAAGGCGAATGCCTTTCTGATCGGCGCCTTCTATGCTGGTGTCGGCGGGGCACTCTGGGCCTACATGATCCGCTTTGTCGGGGTCGATCAATTCACCCTGTTCCATTCCATCTTTTTCGTGGCGATGATCATCGTCGGTGGAATGGGGTCGATCGTCGGGGCGCTGGTCGGTGTCTTCGTCATTCGCACCATCCAGGAAGTTATTGCCACAGTCGGCCCGAATATCGCCGATTCCGCCTCGTTTCTGGGAGGCGATATCGTGTTCGCGGGCATGAACGTCATTCTTGGTGGCGTGATTGCCTTGTTCATGATCCTTGAACCCAAGGGGGTGATGCACCGCTGGAATATCCTGAAATCGTCTTATCGTATCTGGCCGTTCCCCTATTGATTTCGGGGCGGTCTATAACCTGGGAGGAGAATGAAAATGACATACCTCAGCAAATCGGGCCTTGGGGGGCTGCTGGCCGCCGGAACGCTGGCGCTCGCCACGGCGCTACCAATGAAGGCACAGGCGGAGACCACATATAACCTTGCGCTTCTGTCGGACTTTTCTGGCCCCTATGCCGACATCATGCCGATCTTGGCCTCAAGCCGGGAGGTCGTTTTCGACTGGTGGAACGCGACCAGCGGCAAGGAACTCGGCGTCAAGCTGAACTACAAGAACTACGAGACCCGATATGATGCCGCACAGGTCGCCAGCCTGTGGCCCGGAATCAAGTCGGAGCTGGCGCCGATCGCCGTGGTCGGCCTTGGCGGGCCGGACGTGGCGGCCCTTTCCGAACGCTTACCCGAAGACAAGATCCCGATGTTCATGGCCACGGCCGCCTATGGCTTTGCCTGGCAGCCCGATTCCTGGATATTTAATCCGCGCCCGACCTATTCGCATGAAGCCGCAGGCTTTCTGGCTTGGATGCGCGAACAACGTGGCGGCGACGAACCCATTAAATTCGCGGTCCTGTCCTCCGAGGCATCCCCTGCCTATGTCGATATGGGAAAGGGGCTCGAAGTCTATGCCGAAGAGCATCCCGAGGCCGCCGATTTGGTTGAGGTCATCTATACCGACGTGCAGCCGACCGACCTGACCGCGCAAATGCGTCGCGTCGCGCGGTCGGGGGCCGAAGCGGTGATCATCCAGACCAACACCTCGATCGTGGTCGCCGCGAAACGCGGGTTGCAGGCCAACGGGGCCGACATCCCGATCATGATGAGCTCGCATAACGGGCTGCCTGCCTCGGGCAAAGCGCTTGGCGGGCTGGCGCAGCTTGAAGGCGACTTTGAGGCCTACGGCATGGTGATCGCGGCCGATGAGGACACAGAAGCGCGGCAGTTCTACCAGACCCTAGTTTCGGATTACGGGCTCAAGGCGCCCTGGAATGTCGTGACGGCCATGGGGATTTCCCAGGCCCTCTATACCGTGGCCGTGATCGAGCACGCGATCGAGGAGAACGGTGCCGAAGGTCTGACGGGCGAGCTGGTGCGCGAGGCGCTCTTTGCCAAGCCGATCACCTCGGAGGAAACCCATGGCTTCCTTCCGAGTCTCACTTTCACCCCAGAAGCCCCCTTTCCTCTGAAAGGACTCAAGGTGAACGTGGGCACGGTTAAGGACGGGAAGATCACCATCGCGGCGACCGGCGTCGATGTTCCCGATTTGAGCAAGTGGTGAACAAAACCCGGGCACCGCGATCGTGGTGCCCGACCCTTTCTCTGGATCCGGACCCGAAGTTATGCTCGAACTCAATAACGTGGAAGTGACCTATTCCGACGTCATTCTGGCGCTCAAAGGGATCTCAATGACCGTGCGCGAGGGTCAGTGTGTTGCGCTTCTCGGTGGAAACGGGGCAGGGAAAAGCACGACGCTCAAGGCGATTTCCGGAACTCTGAAATCCGAAGACGGAACCGTGTCCGCCGGTTCGATCGTCCTGAACGGCACGCCGATTCAGAACATGGAAGCGTCGAATGTGGTAAAGAATGGCCTTATCCATGTGATGGAGGGCCGACGCGTGCTGCGTCACCTGACATCGGAACAAAACCTGATTGTCGGCGGGCATATGGTGACCAATTCCACCGAACTGAAAAACCGTCTGGCTCATGTCTACAGCCTGATGCCGCGTCTTGCGGACCTGCGCAACCGCACCTCGGGGTTCATGTCCGGCGGTGAGCAGCAACTGCTTTTGATCGGCCGGGCCATGATGGCGAGGCCCAAGATCATCGCCATCGACGAGCCGTCGCTGGGTCTGGCGCCGATGATGGTCCGTGACGTCTACGAAGTTCTCAAACAGCTCAAGCGCGAAGGCACGACCTTCTTTCTTGTTGAACAAAACAGCGCCGCCGCCCTGTCGATCGCCGATTACGCCTATGTGATGGAAAACGGGCGCATCGTCTTGGATGGCCCCGCCCACAAGCTCGCCGGCAACGAAGACATCAGAGAATTCTATCTTGGTGTCACCGCCTCCGGTGAACGCAAGAGCTATCGCGAAATCAAGCATTATCGGCGCCGCAAGAGATGGCTCGGATAGGAGGGGAAATACAATGACTGAATTGCTGGACATCAAGGGTCATACCGCACTTGTAACCGGGGCCGGACAAGGCGTGGGTCGTCAGGTCGCGCTTTATCTCGCCGAACATGGCGCGGGTGCCGTTGTGGTCAACGATTTCCACGCCGCGCGGGCCGAAAGCGTCGCGGCGGAAGTGGAAGCGGCTGGTGCAAAGGCGCTACCGATGGCCTTTGACGTGTCGGATTTCGATGCTGTGGGCGCGGCCTTTTCCGAGGCGCAGCGCGTCTTTGGTAGCGTGGAAATTCTGGTCAATAATGCTGGTAATGCCGGGCCGACGTCACGGCTCGACGATCTTGTACCGTTCTGGGAATCAAACCCCGCCGAATGGCGGCGCTGGATGGCCACCAATTTCGATGGCGTGCTGAACTGCACCCGCCACGCCATGCCGATGATGGTCAAGGGTGGCTACGGACGCATCGTGACGGTCATTTCCGACGCAGGCCGGGTGGGCGAGCCGCACCTGGCGGTCTATTCCGGTGCCAAGGCCGGGGCGGCGGGCTTCATGCGCGCCATTGCAAAGGCCGGTGGCCGGTTCGGAGTTACCGCAAACTGCGTCGCTCTAGGCGGCACCAGAACCCCGGCGGTCGCCGATCTGATCCCGGATGCGGAGACCGAAAAGCGGGCGCTTTCGCAATATGTAGTCCGGCGGCTGGGTGAGCCGGAAGACGCGGCAGGCATGATCCTGTTTCTTTGCTCGGATGCAGCAAGCTGGATCACCGGCCAGACCTATCCGGTGAATGGCGGTTATTCATTTGCTTGCTAGAGCCGAATATGGGCAGTCGCAATCAATTGGGGCCGCCCTCGAACAAGCGTTTATTATCGGCGCCGATCTCCGGCGGCAGCCCCGAAATCTCGGTTTCGAAACCGTCGAATTTCAGGGGTTGGACCAGAAAAGTCTCTGTCTTGCCGCCATCGTGCGCGATGGTGCGCAGCAACCGGCGGGCGCGCACATGCGGATCGTTCATGGCCTCGGCCAGCGAATTGACAGGGCCCCAGGGTACGCCGGCCTTGTCAAAGAGACCGCCCCAGTCCGCGCGCGTCTTGCCGACAAGAACCGCCGCAATCTCCTCCCGCAACTCGTCCTTGCGCGTGACACGGTCGCGGCTTTTCATCCCGGCGAGGTCCGGTTTGTCGATCGCCTCGCAGAACGGATGCCAGAACCAGTCCTCATGCGCGATGGACAGCGTCAGCAGTTTGCCGTCCTTGCAGGTGAACACGCCATAGCCCGGCTCAGAGATGAACTCGCCCAGCGGCGTGCCATTGGCCGCGGGCACAAGGAAGGCCGTGAGCATCGAGACCACCGCATCCGTCATCGAGACATCGACGTAACGGCCCTGCCCCGTCCGCTGGCTGGATACCACAGCCGAGAGGATCGCGATCGCCGCAAACAGCGCGGCGCCGATATCCGCAAGCGGCAGGGTCGGCACCGGCCCCGGTTGCCCGGCCTCGGCCTGATCGGCCAGAAGACCACCGACGCCTTCATAGCTGAGGTCATGCCCCGCCCTGTCGCGATAGGGGCCGTCTTGCCCGTATCCCGAGATCGACACATAGACCAGCCGCGGATTGATCTTGCGCATGTCCTCGAACCCGGCGCCAAGTGCTGCCAGCTTGCCGGGGCGAAAGCCTTCGACGATGACATCGGATTTGCTGACCATCTCACGAAACCGCGCGATCCCCTCGGCGGATTTCAGATCGAGCGCCACGCTGCGCTTGCCCCGGTTGAGCGCCCGAAAAAGCGGCGGAAACTGCCGCGCGGGATCGCCGACGCCGGGCCGTTCGACCATGATCACCTCGGCACCCATATCCGACAGAAGCATCGTCGCGTAGGGTCCGGGGAATTGTTCCGCGAGGCTGAGGATTTTCAATCCGGCCAGTGGTGCAGTGCTCATATCAGGCTCCAGGTCTTGTTTCTTCCGCGCGCGTATCCAGCTCAGTGCAACGCAATCCGCGCTAAAAGGCAAGCCCAATTCAGCAAATGTTGTTTTTATTCCGAGGGTTACAATGACTGAAACACCCAGCACCCTTACCGTCGAACGTGTGGCCAGAACCGAATGGATTGCCTTCCAGCGCACCGAGCAGTTGAACGCCATGTCGATGCAGATGCTGCGCGATATGACAAATGCGCTTGAAGCCGCGATTGCCGACGACGCCGTTCGCGCCATTGTCCTGACCGGCTCGGGCCGTGCGTTCTGCGCGGGGGCCGATCTCAAGGAAGTGGCCAGCGCAAGTCACGAACCCGGAGAGCCCGACCTGCTCGACCTGGTCGAGCACACGTTCGGGCTGATACGCCATGGCCCCAAGCCTGTGATCGCCGCCGTCAACGGGCTGGCCATGGCGGGCGGGCTGGAAATGGTGATGTCCTGCGATCTGGTCTTTGCCGCCGAAAGCGCGCAGATGGGCGATGCCCATTCCAATTTCGGTGTCTTTCCCGGTGCGGGCGGCGCGGCGATCCTGCCGCGCCGGGTCGGACTGAACCGCGCGAAGTACCTGCTCTTCTCGGGCGAAAATGTCTCGGCGCGGGAGATGATGGAGTGGGGATTGGTCAACAAGGTGGTTGCGGACGCCCAGCTTCGCGAGACGGTGCAGGCCTTTGCCGACAAGCTGTCCGACAAGAGCCCGGCCGTGCTGCGCCGCATGAAGTCGGTCGCCAACCGGTCGCTGAACGTAGACGAGCCTGCCGCGCTCGCCGAAGAGATGCTAAATCTGCGCGCTCATATGCGATCCTGGGACATGCACGAAGGGCTGGCGGCGTTCAATGAGAAGCGCAAGCCTCGGTTTCGCGGATACTGATACAGGAGGACGAATGATGCAGGACATATATGTCATCGGCGTCGGCATGACGCCGTTCGGAAAGTTTCGGGACAAGTCCATCAAGGACATGACCCGCGAGGCCGTCACCGGCGCTCTTGCCGATGCCGGACTCTCGGCAAAGCGCATCGAAGGCGCGTTTTTCTCGAACGCCGTGCAGGGCCACATGGAGGGCCAACACATGATCCGCGGAGAGATAGCGCTGCGCGAGATCGGCATTCAGGGCGTTCCAGTGGTGAATGTCGAGAACGCCTGCGCCAGCGGCGCGACTGGTTTCAAGCTGGCGGTCGATTTTCTCAAGGCCGGCAACGGCGATTGCTGCCTCGCCGTGGGTGCGGAAAAGATGTATTCCGATGATCGCGCGCTGATGTTCTCGGCCTTCGACAGCGGCTGGGACGTGAGCAATGGCGAAGCGGTCGCGCAGCGCCTGGCCGATCTGGGTGCCGGGGTGGAGGAACCCGAAGGCTCGAAATCGTCCAAGCCATATAGCGTGTTCATGGATGTCTATGCCGGCTTCGCGCGGCTGCACATGAAAACCTTTGGCACGACACAGGAACACTTCGCGGCCGTGTCCGCCAAGAACCACGGGCACTCGGTACATAATCCGCTGGCGCAATATCGCGACAGCATGAGCATTGATCAGGTGCTCGCCGCGCCGCCCATCACCTACCCGCTGACCCTTCCCATGTGCGCCCCGATTTCCGACGGAGCGGCGGCGGCGGTGCTTTGTACGGGCGAGGGCCTCAAACGGCTGGGCATCGACCGGACCCGCGCGATCAGGGTCAAGGCAGCGGTCCTGCGCTCGGGCACCGACCGCGCGCCCGAGGATCACGAAAACCACCTGACCCGCCTTGCCGCCCTGCAAGCCTATGAACAAGCCGGGCTTGGCCCCGATGACATGTCCCTCGCCGAAGTGCACGACGCAACCGCCGTGGGCGAGGTCATCCAGATAGAGAACCTGGGCTTTGTCCCGTTCGGCGAAGGTGGCCCGGCCAGCCTCCGCGGCGAGACAACGATCGGCGGGCGCATCCCGGTGAACACCTCGGGCGGGCTGGAATCCAAGGGCCACCCGGTGGGTGCCACCGGGATTGGCCAGATATTCGAACTGGTCACGCAACTACGCGGCGAGGCTGGCGCACGCCAGGTTGACGGCGCACAGAACGCCATCGCCGAAAATGGCGGCGGCTTGCACGGCGTCGAGGAAGCCGCCGCCTGCGTCACCATTCTGGGCCGCTGAAACAAGGAAAAGAAAATGGAAAATGTGATTGCTGCCGCACAGGCGATTTATACCGACGACCAGCGCATGTTGCTGGAAAACTTCCGCAAGATGGCCAATGCGGAATTCGCTCCGCTAGTGGAAAAATACGAAGATCTGGGCCATCCTCCGGATGCGGAAACCCTCAAGGGCTTGTTCACCAAGGTCGAGGAATTCGGGCTCATCAGCGGCTTGCTTCCCGAAGAGGACGGTGGCGCGGGGATCGACCGCTTGACCTATGGTATCCTCTACGAGGAACTGGCGCGGGTTTGGGCCGATCTGGCGATCGCCGTTCTGATTCAGGGTCATGCCGCATTCGCGCTCAACCTGATGGGCGACGCGGCGCAGAAAGAGGCTTATCTCAAACCGCTCCTGCGCAGTGAGCGCATTTGCGCCACTTGCATTTCCGAACCCTCCGTCGGCTCGAACGTGCGTGAGGTCAAGACCCGCGCGGAGCGCCACGGCGACAGGATTTTTGTCAGCGGACAGAAGCTGTGGATTTCCAACGGTGCGCAATCGGATTTCGCCATCGTTGTCTGCAATTTGGACGGTGGCATTTCGATGGTTATCGTGGATCGCGACAAGGGCGGTTATGAAAGCCGCGAGCTGCGCAAGATGGGGCTTGTCGGCGCCTCGACCTGCGAATTGTTCTTTGACCGTGCGGAAACCAGCGCCGAACATGTTCTGGGAAATGCAGGCGGGGGCCTGTTCCAGACATTGAAGCTTTTTGAGAGCGCGCGGGTCTTTGTGGGGCTGACAAGCGTCGGTATTGCACAAGCGGCGCTGGAGTGCGCAGTCTCTTATTCGAAAGAGCGCGAGCAGCACGGCAAGCCGATCGGCGGGCACCAGTTGATCCAGGGCTACCTAGCCGACATGGCCACGCATCTGGATGCTGCGCGCCTGTTGTGCCAGCGTGGGCTGCAACTTCTGGAACTGGGCGTGCGCTGCGACACGCAGACCTCGATGGCGAAATGGTATGCGACTGAAATGGCAGTCGAAATCGCCGGCAAGGCCGTGCAGATTCACGGCGGCAATGGTATCACCAAAGAGTTTCCCGTCGAACGGCACTTCCGCAATGCCAAGGTCATGCCGATCCCGGACGGCACCACCGAAATCCAGAAGCTGGTCATCGGGCGCAACCTGACCGGGTTGAACGCGTTCTGAAATGCGCCCGGGCCGGTACGGCACACGCGGTGCAGCCACGGCGTGATCGTTCCGGCCCAATGGCGTTAAGCAGGTCGATCCAAACCTTGCCTCGACCCGAGCGGAGGGGCCAAGAGGAAGCGAATTTGTCGAATAAGCTACGGCCAGCATCGCGGACCAACTCTGCAAGCACCGTCAGGGCATCCTGATCATCGATACCGCGACAGTCGGCAGATGCTACCCGGTCAAACATCCAGACTGGACTTCCAGAGACCGGTCCGCCCGGCCGCCAGTGAGATTGCATCGAAACATCGCCACACCAGGTTTGTCGATCACTTTATGGAGATAAACCGACCGGCCAAACCATGGACGTCATCGATAGAAGAACCTCGCGCCAATCGATAACGTGGGTGTTCTGGTGTTCAGTTGTACAACGAGGAAGCCGCATTCGGGCCTCGGCTACCAGACGCCCAAGGCGTTCGCCGAGGACTTGGGCATCGCAACCGAAAGCTGCGCTGCACCATTCTAAAGTTCCGCGCATCTGTCAGTAGCTCCAGCAGCGCCAGTCGGCGTATCACTAACCGGGCTCAAATCGCGGCTGGATGAAAGTTCTGTGGCAGGTCACCTACTGCCGTGGAGCTTAAAGCCATCAAGCTGAACGGCCAGTGCTCTTCTGTGAACGCTTATCAACAAAGGAGATGAGCTATGGAACATGGAAAAACGGGCGAACTCCGTACGCGTGGCGGACTCGACGACCGTCATGAACCGCCAGTGTCGGCCGACGAACCCGTTCTCGCCGGAGATCCCGCGGAGGACGGGCATGTCCGGTACGGTGCCCAAGCAGTGCCCCCCGCACCCATAAGACCTGCCGCCACTGCACCCCGAAGTTATTCGGCACACCGAGAATGGTCATCCGCGAGGCGATGGCAAAGGGGGTGAGGCCGTACGGATGATCGCGTTGGTTATCGCGCGGGTGCTTGAATTGGGTTTTTTCCCGTAGCGGTGAACTAGATCATGTCGATGAAACCCATTTCGCCGATGTCCGTCTCTACCGTCATCGACTTGCTCGGCCGAGGCCGCCAGATCGCACATACATGCGATTGCGCCGACCGAGGCCGCGGCGGCGTTGGTGCGGCGATTGCCGGTCAGTAGGACTTGGGCATCCCCAGCGCTTTCTCGGCCACGTGAGAGAGGATCAGTTCCTCGCTGACTGGGGCGATGAAGTTCAGCACGCTTTCGCGGAAATACCGCTCGACGTGGTACTCCTGTGCGAAACCGAAGCCGCCATGGGTGCGCACCGCGCGGAACGCCGCCTCGTAGGCCGCCGAGCCGGCGAGGTTGCGTGCCGTATTCGCCTCCAGTCCGCAGGGGCGGCCCTGATCGTAAAGGGTAGCGGCCTTGTAGGTCATCAGTTCCGCCGCCTGCAAACGCATCCACACTGCGGCGAGCGGATGCTGGATCGACTGGTTCTGCCCGATCGGGCGGCCGAAGACGATGCGTTCGCGCGCATAGGCCGCCGCCTTCTCCAGCACATACATTCCGAAGCCGACCGCCGCCGCGGCAACCACGATCCGCTCGGCGTTCAGCCCGTGCAGCAGCACCTTGAAGCCCTCGCCCTCGGCGCCGATCCGGTCCTCCTCCGGCACTTCGAGCCCGTCGATAAAGATGGCGTTCGAATCCACAGCGTTGCGAGCCATCTTGTGAATCTCGTGCACGTCGATCTTGCTGTGGTCGAAATCGGTGTAGAATATCGACATGCCATCGGTCGGCCGCTTGCACTCCTCGATCGGGGTGGTGCGGGTGACCAGCAGGATGTGGTCGGCGCGCTGCGCCGTCGAAGTCCAGACTTTGCGACCATTCACCGCGTATCCCCCGCCCTCGCGGCGGCGCGCGAAGGTGGATATATGCGTGGTATCGAGACCCGCGTCCGGTTCGGTCACACCGAAGCAGGTGCGGTGCTCGCCCCGGATCAGCGGCGGCAGCATCCGGGCCTTCTGCTCTGGAGTGCCGAAACCTACCACCGGTTGCAGCCCGAATATGTTGATATGAACCGATGAACTGGCCGCCGCTCCGTAACGGCCGATCTCCTGCATGACCAGCGACGCCTCGGTGATGCCCAGGCCCGAGCCGCCGTATTCCTCGGGTATGGTGATGCCGTAAAAGCCGCCCTTCGCAATCTCGGCCGCGAAATCGTCGGGGAAGGTGCCGCTGCGTTCGCGTTCAAGCCAATAGGCATCATCGAATCGGGTGCAGATTTTGGCTACCGCGTCGCGGATGGCCCGTTGTTCCTCGGTCAAATCGAAATCCATGACGTCACTCCTCCTGCTGTCATGCTTGCGCTTTGTCCCCGGTTTCGGGGGGTGGTGTCGTGTGCGGCCTCCAGGAACCGGGATCGCCCGTGGCGAGATCGCCAAACCGGCGCTCGGCGGCAAAGACGTCGCTGCGGATCTGGACGCAATGGGCCATCACCGGCTTACCCTGGGCATCGAACAGGCGCGAGACCACATGGGCCACCGGTTCGCTGAGCGAGACCCCCAGCAGGCGCGCCGTCGCGATGTCGGCCCGGATGATGGTGATGAACTGGTCGCCCGACAGGCCCGACAGGCCGATGTGATCGCGCAGCAGTTGAGAATAGAGCCGCGTGCGGTCGGCCCCCTTGGGCAGCATGTCGAAGTAGCGCTGCGGCAGCCACAGGTCTACCAGCGAATAGGGCTGCGCCCCCGCGTGATGGCGCTTACGCACATGAATCAGCGGCGTTTCCAAACCGGTCAGGTCGCGACCCAGTTCTGGAAGCTGCGCACAGGGCGCGTGCGACAGGATGTCGATGCGCACCTGCTCTCCGAGCGTCAGCGGATCATAGGTGGGCGCGGGGTCCGCCAGCCGTTCGGCCGCTGCGGTGACGAATGTGCCCCGCCCGCGCGCACTGTCGATCAGGCCCTCGCTGCGTAGCACTCCCAATGCCTGGCGGATCGTTTCTCGGGCCACGCCATATTCATCGCGCAGCACCGGCAATGTGGGCAGTTGACTGAGCGTCGGCCATTTTCCGCGCCGGATCTTTTCACGAAAGAGGCTTGCGAGTTTTATATACAGCGGGATGCCGTCGCGTTGCCGGGTGGAAACCTTGGCCGCCGCCCCCTCCGGGGCTGAGGCGCTAACTTCGCCGGTCACGGCCGGCCGCCGGAACCGCGCGTCGTTCCTGCCGGGTCGGCGGCGGCCGGTTCCGGCGGATCCTGCTCGGGCAGCGCAAGGATACCGGCCTCGATCAGCTCGGCAATCCGTTCCGGCAAGAAGCCGAACTCTTCCAGGATCTCACGGCCTTGCGCGCCAAGCGCGGGCGCCGGAAGGTCGGGAACCGTCTGCACGCCGCGCATCGTGTAAGGACTGCGCACGCGGCGCATCGGTCCCTGTTGGGGATGAACGTAATCCTCGATCAGGCCGACCGCGCGGACATGCGGATCGTCGGGCAGTTCCTCCATCGCCGTCACCGGAGCGTTCGGAATGTCGAGCGCGTCGAACAGCGCCTGCCACTCTGCAGTGGTTCGTTGCGGCAGGATTTGCGCGACGACGATCTCGTAGAGCTCGGGGAAGTGCCGTTGCGCGGTGACGGGATCGGTCATCATCGGGCCATCGACTACTTCGTCACGGCCCACCGCGCGCAGGAACCGCTGCCACTGGTCGAACTTGTAAACCCCGTGCGCGATGTAGCCGTCGAGGGTTTTCGCCGGCTTGCGGAACGGGTTCATCACGCGCGCGTAGCCGAACCCTCCTTCCGGCGGCCGGTAGGACGCGCCGCCGAAGTGCTGACTGAGCATCACCGAGACCATGGTTTCAAACATCGGCGTCTCGATGTAGCAGCCTTCGCCGGTGGCGCGCTGGCGGAAGAGCCCGGCCAGCATGGCCTGACCCAGCACCAGGCCAGTGATCTTGTCGGCGGCCACCATCGGCACGAAGGCCGGGGCGCCGGCGTTTCGCCCATTGGCCTCGGCCAGCCCCGAGCGGGCTTGGATCAGGTCGTCGAAGGCCGGCAGGTCGGCATATGGGCCGCCCTGCCCGAACCCGATCGCGGCGCAATAAACAATGCTCGGGTTGACCGCCCGCACGACGTCATATCCTAAGCCCAGCCGCTCGATCGCCGGTACCCGCATGTTGTGGACAACGACATCCGCTTGGCCCAGCATTTCCAGCAGTGCCGCGCGCCCCTCGGTGGATTTCAGATCGAGCGCGATGCTGCGCTTATTGCGGTTCACCGCTATCCACTGTGCCGTCATGCCCGGCGCGCGAGAAACCCCGAGCCGCCGGTAATAGTCGCCCTCCGGCGCTTCGACCTTGATCACATCAGCGCCAAAATCCCCCAAGAACTGGGTGGCGTAGGGGGCCAGGAGAATGTGGCCCAGCTCCACGACGCGCACATCGTCGAGCATTTGAAACATGGTTCTCTCCCCCCCGATTTCCCATCTTCGGCGTCGGCCCCTCGGCGTTACAGAGGACTATTAAACCGTATTTTCGGATTATTTGCACGAGAAGCGTTGACATGCAAGGGGCCCTTGTTAACCTTGACGTTGGGAAGAGGAATGGGCCGTCGTTTCTGCTGCGGGAAGTCGCCGTCGGAAAACAGACAGGAAGGCCGCCAAGCGGGGATCGTGGATGCAATGAAACCGCAGGAAAAAGGTGGATGGTCAGTTGCTCGTGCCATGTCCGCCGCCTCGCGCGGGCTGGCGGTGGTAGAGGCCGGGCTGGCTGCGCTGGCCTGTGTCGCGCTGGCGGCGATCATGCTGATCGTGGTCGTGGACGTCGCGATGCGCTACGCGTTGTCGATGCCGCTGGGCTGGTCCTATGATCTTATCGGGCTTTATCTTCTGGTGGCGACGTTTTTTCTGATGCTGCCCGACACGCTGCATCATCACGGCCACGTGGCGATCGACCTGTTCCAGAGCGTGCTTCCACGCAGGTTCCGGCACCTTGGGCTGGCGGTGGGCTACGCCGCAGGCACGGTGGTCATGGCCCTGATCGGGCTGGAGGCTTGGGGCCGCTTCCTCGGCGCCTCTCAAGGACAGGAACGGATCGCCGCGCTGATTCCCTGGCCGACATGGCCCGCCTATCTGATCGTGACCGTCGGCACCGCACTTCTGACGCTCCGCCTGTTTTACCGGGCGGGCGGGCATGGGCTCTCCGTCTTCTCGCATCACGATCTGGTCGAGATGCCGCCGCCGCCCGAGACATCCTGCCCCCGTGGGGAGGATGTCCTGTGACGGTGGCAGTGGTTGTCGCCCTTCTGGCCGCGTTACTTGTGATCGGACTGCCAGTGGCCCTGGCAATGGCGATATCGGGCTCGCTGGGGCTTTACATGTTCGGCGGAATGGCGGTGCTTGGCGGCATCCTCAAGACGGCGCCGCTGAGCACGGCGAATTCTTACGAGATCATTACCATCCCAATGTTCATCCTGATGGCAGAGTTCGTGATCATTTCGGGCGTGGCGCAGGATCTTTTCCGAGCGGCCACCATCTGGGTCGGGCGCCTACGCGGCGGCCTGGCCATGGCGACCGCGGTGGCGGGGGCGGGTTTCGGTGCGATCTCGGGATCGAGCACGGCGGCGGCGGCAACGCTTGCCTCAACCTCGATCCCTGCCATGATTGACGAGGGCTATGACCCCAGGATGGCCTGCGGCGTGGTGGCGATATCCGGCACCCTGGCCATGCTGATCCCACCGTCGGTGGCGCTGATCCTGTATGGCATCATCGCCGATGTGTCGGTGGGTCAGCTTCTGGTGGCGGGGGTGATTCCGGGGTTCCTCGTGATGTTCACCATCATGGTCACGATTGCCGTTCTGGTCCGCATCGACCCGTCCGCCGCGCCTGTCGGCCAGTCCTATAGATTTCGCGAAAAACTGGCGTCGCTGTCACGTGTCGGGCCGATGCTGGTTCTGTTCCTGGCTGTCACCGGCACGATCTATTCGGGGATCGCCACACCTACCGAGGCCTCGGGCATCGGCGCTTTCGGCGCGATGCTGCTGGCGCTGCGAGAAGGCAAGCTGGGGCCGAGCGCAGCTTGGGGATGCCTGCGGCGGGCGGCGCAGACCTCTTGCATGATACTTTTTGTGGTCCTCGGCGCCCATATCTTTGGCTATTTCTTCACGCTGACGCAGGTGACAAATGACCTGACAGAATGGATTGGGGGCCTGGGCATGTCGCCGATGGCCGTGATGGTGCTGATTCTCATCATCTACATCTTTCTTGGCGCCTTCATGGACCAGATAGCCATCCTCATCCTAACCGTGCCCGTGCTTTTGCCTCTGGTCCTGTCGCTGGGCTTCGATCCCGTCTGGTTCGGAGTGATCGTGGTGGTGACGGCTGAGGTGGGCATGGTCACGCCACCGCTGGGCATGAACGTCTTCGTGGTGGCCAGATATACGCGGCGGCCACTTGGCGAGATCTTCCGGGGGACCTTCCCGCATGTGCTGGCACATTTCGTAGTGATCGCTCTGCTTACCGCTTTTCCTGTGATCGTGCTGTGGCTGCCCTCGACGATGAATTGAAGTCCGCCGCGCCCCCGCGCCGGGCCATAACCGAAGAAACCAGAAGGAGTATCAAGTCATGATCACGCAATCCAACCACTCCGCGACTTTTCGTCCGGCAGTCGGGGCTCTGGCCCTTGCACTTCTGCCGCTCGCCGTTCTGCCGGCCTCGGCGCAGCAGATCGAACTGCGCGCCGCCGACAGCCTACCGACCGGCCACTACATCGCCGAGAGCCTGATCGTACCGTTCATGGAAAAGGTGAGCGCGCGCACCGGGCAGACCGAGTTCGCCTATTTTCCCGCGCAGCAGCTCGGCAAGGCGAAAGACCTGCTATCGCTCACGCAGACGGGCGTGTCAGACATCGGCTATGTCGGCCCCTCCTATGTCAGCGATAAGATGCCCCTGTCTGCGGTAGGGCAATTGCCGGAGGCCTTCTCAACCTCATGCGAGGGCACAATGGCCTTTTGGGGGATCGCCAAGCCCGGCGGCGCGCTTGACCAGGCAGAATTTGCACCGAATGGCGTACGCTTGCTGATGGCGATGGTGCTGCCGCCCTATAACCTGCTGACGTCAAGTCGCGAAATCACCGGGCTGGAAAGCATGAAGGGCCTGAAAATCCGCAGCACCGGCGGCGCGCTGGACCTGACCGTGCAGAAGATTGGCGGCGTGCCGGTGCAGATGCCGGCACCGGAAGTGCGCGAGGCGCTGTCACGCGGAACCGTCGATGCCGGGCTCTTCCCTTATCCGAGCGTCCCTCCCTACGGCATGGAGGTATTTCTCGACTGGGGAACGCAGGATCTGAACTTCGGTTCCTTCGTGGCGACCTACGTCATCAGTCTGCAAAAGTGGAACAGTCTTCCCGAGGATGTCCAGCAGGCTATGACCGAGATCGGCGCAGACTTGACCATGGAGGGCTGCGCCACCGCCGACCAGCAGAACGCGGAGGTCAAGCTGCAGATCGCGAATGCCGGCGTAACCTTCGTTGACCTGCCCGCCGAGGATACCCAGAAGCTGGTTGAGATCCTGTCGACAGTGGGTTCGGAATGGGCGGCGGAACTGGATGGCCAGGGCAAGCCCGGAACCGAGATCCTGGAAGCCTTCCGGGCCGCGCTGGCAAAGGATTGACGGCAAACCGCGTTCGGCCCGGCGTCTCTGCGGCGCCGGGTCACATTCGGGCCGCGGGGTTTAGGAGAGGGCGAAGACCGAATGACCAGACGCGTAGAAATCCGCCGAGGGGTGAATTAAAGAGCTATGCCTGAATTTGGGTGATGCGCATCATTTGGCGGCGCGGTTTTTTCAGCGCCTCAGCAAGCATCCGTCGTGCGCCTTCACGCGCAAGCTCGGTCAAGGGGTCAGCTATCGAACCCGATTGGCGAAAGGGCAGGATCGTTGTATCGTTCTTCATAGGCGTATTGCTCCTCGTGAGGTTCTGGTCGGCGTCAACACGCACCACAACACGCCGCCTTTCAAATCACGCCATCACCCAAATTCCCGCATGGCTCGGTGAATTATGCCCTTCGATCTGCCGTCCGTTCGGCCGTGATGCAGAGTGTGGCCGGGCAGACCGGATTGATGCAGGAAGCTGGCGTCGCAAAGCCTGGTCAACCGGACTCAGGCGGATCTGTTCATCTGATCCAACTGCAATGTGAAAAGCCGACAGGTCTGATTGAGTGCCCCCACTGAAGTGGTCCACCAAGTGGGATAGTCTTATCCCGATTTCAGGAGGACCAAGAGATGGCTGGAAAGCGAGACAAACCGGAAGAGATCGTGCTGAAGCTGCGGCAGGTTGAAGTTCTGCAAGGACAGGGCAACTCGATCGCTGAGGCTGTTCGGCAGATCGGCGTCACGCAGCAGACCTATTATCGATGGCGCAAAGAATATGGTGGCATGAGCCGTGATCAGTTGAAGCGGCTGAAGGCGCTGGAGACAGAGAATACACGGTTGAGGCGCGCCGTGTCAGATCTGACGCTGGACAAGATGATCCTGACCGAGGCCGCTCGGGGAAACTTCTAAGCCCCGCTCGCCGCCGCCAGTGCATCGAACATGTGCGGCAGACCCTTGGCGTATCCGAGCGCCGGGCCTGCCGCACATTGGGACAGCATCGCTCGACGCAGCGCAAGATACCCCTCGGTTTTCCGGACGAAGAACGGCTGACCGAGGACATCATTGAACTGACGCGAGAGTTCGGGCGTTACGGATATCGCATGATTACTGGGATGCTGAACAACAGCGGCTGGCATGTAAATCACATGGCGTAATCTGAGGGACAGCTCTCGTGCTACGCTACCGCTTTCATCAGCATGGAGGAGAAGATGAAGCATTTTGTGGGACTCGACGTGTCTATGAAGGAAACTGCCGTCTGCGGTTTTGGACGATCCCGGCCAACGTGTTTGGGAAGGCAGCGTGCCCAGTTCGGCCGAGACGATTGCAGCGATCATGCGTGAGAAGGCCCCGGATCTGGTGCGGGCAGGTATGGAAACGGGCCCTCAAGCCGTCTGGCTTTGGCATGCCCTGCGGGAGAAAGGGATCACAGTCGATTGCATTCACGCACGGCGTGCTGCTGCCGCATTGAAACTGCAAGCCAACAAAACGGATCGCAACGATGCCTTCGGGCTTGCCCGTTTGGTGCACAGCGGCTGGTATGAACCGGTGGCGATCAAGTCCTTTGAACGTTACCGCATGCGTGCCGTTCTGACGGCGCGGGAGCGTATCGTGCGCATGTGCACGACGATGATCAATCAGATCAGAGGCTTGGCCAAGACTTTCGGATTACAGCTGTCGACGGGTAAAGGGCAGGTCTTCGAGCAGTCAGTGCGCCGCGCGTTGCCAGTCGATGCCGTTTTGCGCGATCTGTTTGAAAGCCTGCTGTCCGTGCTGTCCGGGCTCAAGGACCAGCGCCGGGCATTTGACCGGCAACTCGCTCGCTTCGCACGAGAAGACGAGGCTTGCCGTATCGTCTCAAGTGCCCCCGGTGTCGGCAGTCTTACGGCGATCGCCTTCGTGACGGCTGTGGACGACCCAACTCGGTTCCGGTCAGCCTGCGACGTCGGTGCCTATCTTGGGCTGACGCCCAAGCGCTATCAGTCGGGCGAGGTCGACATCGGCGGGCGGATATCAAAGACGGGAGATCGCTTGACCCGCAAGCTGCTATTCGAGGCTGCCACAGTGATCCTGTATCGCGCTTCGCCTTCGATTGCATTGAAGCAGTGGGGTTTGCGACTGAGCGCCCGATCCGGGAGCTGGAAAGCCCGCGTCGCACTGGCGCGCAAGCTGGCCGTTACGCTTCTGACCATGTGGAAAACAAACACGATGTTCGAGAACAGGAGCTTCACCACATAATTTTGAGACAACCGAACGCCAGGCACGTTCCGGGTCTGGCCAAAGTCATCTCGCGACGCGCTTTGCTGCACGCCCCCGACATCGGCGATGACAGCGTGAATCACATCGAGAGACTTTCAAGCATGGCGCCATTGTGAGGCAGTTCTGAACACCTGACCTCGAAGACGACAACGCAATGGGAGCACCGCGACATAGAAGACCTGGAAATTGCATTGACCGATTAGACGATAAGCGCGTAGAGCGGATTTGGCGGCGGGAGGGGCTTAAAGTCCCACAGAAACAGGCTAAGAAGGGAAGGCTCTGGCTGAATGACGGGTCGTGTGTCCGTCTCCGGCCAGAACGCCCAAACCATGTCTGGTCCTATGATTTCGTGCAGGACCGAACGCATGACGGGCGGCTGTTTCGCACCCTCAACATCATCGATGAGTTCACGAAGGAGGCCATGGTGATCCGCGTCAAACGCAGGCTTAATTCCGTCGACGTGGTCGACGCCTTGACCGACCTGTTCATCCTGCGCGGTCCGCCGGAATACATAAGATCCGACAACGTCCTATGTCGGGAACTTTTGGCTGTTTAAGTCAGCAGGTCATGGGGGCATCCGGCGAACCGGATGCCCTGAATCGTTGCCCAGACGGGCTCTGCCGTCAAGAAATGATCTCTTCCATAGCAAACACAGGGTACGCGCGGTTGCGGCCCTCACCGTCCTCAATACGAGATCCCAAATCCCAAGCAGAAGGCCCAAACATTATCTACGAGGTCAGCGAATTGCCTCCACGGCTGCTACAGAGAGAGGTCCTTCCGCCTGGGCTCACCCCTTCGAAGAAGGGGCGATAGGGTGCGCCGTGATTGACCACGGCGTGTACGGCGCGCGCCATCTTGGCCGCGATCGCGGTGTAAGCCTTTCGGCGTAGATGGGCATTGTGTCGATCCTTCGAGATGTATCGCTCGAACTTGTCCCGGAAGCTGTTGGTCCGCTTTAGCACGGCTGTTTGACCGGCCATCCAGAGCGTGCGGCGCAGCCGGGCGTTGCCATACTTCGAGATGCGGCTCTGGCCACGGAACATGCCGGATTGCGTTGTGGCGAGGTCCATGCCGCAGAACTTCAGGAACTGTCGATGGTGCCGGAAGCGACGCAGGTCACCGGCCTCGGCCAGGATGGTCATAGCGTTGATCGGGCCGATGCCGGGAATGGTCGTCAGCAGCTGAAAGTCGGGGAGATCGGACAGAAGCTCGACGGCCCGTGCCTCGATCTCATCGCGCTGTCGGATCAGACTGCGGCCCTCGGCTAACACGAGACGGAACATGCGGACCGCATCGGAGTCCGGGTGAACCGGCAGGCCTACAGATTCAACCGCCGTGTCGTAAATGTCTGAAAGCATACGTTCTTTGGAAACCTTGCGGCCGACAACCTGCCAAGCATCGGCGACGAAAGCCTCCCGGTCCATGGCCTTGATCATGTGTGGTGTGGGATACTTCTCAAGGAATGCGAGAAACCAGTCGGTGCGGGAATTGCGGTGAAATCGCTCCGCCTCAGGGAAGTAGAGCGGCAGGTAATGCGTGAGGATGCGGTGCCACAACTCAGTCTTCGAGCGCGAAACTATCTCGTGGGTCTTCGACAGTTCCTGGATATCGGCTGTCCCGGTCACCAGCGGGTCGTGGAAGAATTGCACGGCCCCGATCTCCAGCATATGCAAAATGACCTGGGCGTCCTTGGGATCGTTCTTATCCCAGCTATTGTGCAGGGCCTCGCGCGTTCTGGCCAAGCCCACGGAAGAGACCAGCTTCAGGTCAAATCCGGCCAGGCCAAGATGGTGGGCCAAGGCACGGTGATAATTGCCGGTCGCCTCAAACCCGATCCTCACTGGCAGGTCATAGCTGGTAAGAGCTGCTGACAGGCGCTGAAAATCCTCCAGGGTGTTCGTAATTGTCATGCGGCGGCGGCGCTTTTTGCCCGGGATGCCAATCAGCACCTCGTGCCGATGCTTGGAAATGTCGATAGCGACCAACACGGTCGTAGGGGTAGAATGGGTAGCGGTCATAGCCGGTCTCCTCAGCAGTGTGGTTGTGCAAAACCACTGTTGAGACCTGAGACCCGGCTATGGCCACCCGCTGCGCAATTTAGAGGCTGCGCAGGCGGCCATAACCTACCAGCAGCCCTTCTTCCCGACGTGCTACGGCGCGGAATTTATCGCCAAAAAGGTGCGAGCTTGGATCGGAGCAGTCGGTGCCAAGACGGCTTTCATCGAACCAGGATCACCCTGGGAAAACGGCTACTGCGAAAGCTTCAATGCCAGGTTCCGGGACGAGCTTCTGAACGGTGAGGTCTTCTACTCGCTACGCGAGGCCCAGATTCTGATCGAGAAGTGGCGGCGCCACTACAACACAGTCAGACCGCACAGCGCTCTGGGATACCGGCCACCAGCACCCGAAAGCATCGTCTCAATAGACCAGAGGCCGACCATGCACTAACATTTACACCGGACCACTCGATGGGGGCAGCCCACTGACCGGGCGAACGCTTTCGACCGATACCCGTTACAATCGGGGTGCTGTCTGGGACGGATGCCATCCCCACAGCACCCCGAACTGGTGTTCACCCCTTCAGGTTATCCAGTCCAATACCGACGCGCAGGGTAGAACCCGCCGGATCAGTTCACGGCATGCGCAGCTGACGTGTGCGGGATTTGAGCGCCTGACCGTTCTTGCCCAGGGTGTGAACAATCTCCTCACACATGATCTTAACAATCTCCTTCTCAGATCGCAGGATCACATCTGTCGGGGCGCCAACCCCGACAGCGAAAAGGCGCGAGCTGAGATGGTTGGGAAACGGCATCGAGATCAAGCCGGCACCTTTCACGACCTGATCGGTCGAAAGATAATACCCCTTTGCACGGGTCTCGGCCAACGAGTCGAGAAAGGCTTTCACGTCCACCGCCGGCGTGCCGGGCGCGCGATAGGCATTGATCTTTCGGAGCAGGCGGCCCACCTCTTCTTCGCTGAAACGGCTCATCAGAACCCGCCCCACGCCAGAGTTTCCCAGTGGGCGCCGCGCACCGAGTGAAATGTGGTGGATCGGCGATTTCTTCGGACGGATCACTTGCAGATACTCGGCTTCGTCACCGTTCTTTGTGGCCAGAACCACCACATGCTGCGTCCGTTCCGAAATTGTCTTGAGCAGCCGCTGTATGATGCCTTCGCCAAACAGGTCAGGGTTCATCCAGGAACCAAGCAAGGGGACGCGCTCGGTGGGAAAGTAGTTCTTCTTCTGGGCATCATGCGTCAGAAAGCCGAGCTTTACCAGACTCTTGAGCAGCGCCGAGGTGCTCGACTGCGGATAGCCCAGTTTTCTGGACACTTCCACGACCGACAGCGGCCGGCGCACCTCGTCGAAATATACCAATGTTTGACAGGTTCGGGCGACCGATTTTACGATGTGATCCCCGCCCCCCTGAATCGAAGTTCGAACCGTGTCTCCCATAACCCCCCCCCTGTGTGCACGTATATGAACGCCATTCACAAAAGGATGCCCACGCATGCAAATCCTGTCAATGGTTCGTTTTCGGCTTGTCGCGCGCTGAACGAGACCAGGTGAACGGAGCGTGTCGGGCCGGGTGTCAGTCGCCTCCTCGCCCGGCCGGGATGACCACTGCGTCCACGGCTAGGGCACCCTCGCCACGGACACCGACGATCATCGGATTGACATCAATGGCCACAAGCGCTGCCCCGTGGTGGGCTGCATACGCCGACAGACGCGCCAGGGCCTCGGCGATGGCGTCGATGTCACGTTCGAGCGCGCCCCGGAAAGCGTCCAAAAGTTTTCGGCTGCGGATTTCGTCGATCATGCGGCGTGCTTCGGCCGGGCCGAAGGGCGCAACCCGGAAGGACACGTCTCCCATGGCCTCGACCAGCACCCCGCCCAGGCCGAACATGACCACCGGGCCGAAAGCCGGATCCTGTGTCACGCCCAGGATCGCTTCCAGACCGGGCGCGGCCTGCTCCGCCACCACCAGACCGTCGAGCCTCGCCTCCGGCATCTTCTCGGCGGCCAGCTTCAGGATGCGCGCGCCCGCAGTGCGGACCTCCTCGGCCGAGCGCAGGTTCAGCGCGACACCTCCGATATCGGATTTGTGCAGAATGTCGGGCGACGCGATTTTGAGAACAACCGGATAGCCCATGCTATCGGCCGCGGCGCCGGCTGCCGCCGGGGTCGCCGCAAGCGTTTCGCGCACGATCGCGATACCGGCCTCGGCGAGCAGGGCCTTTGCCTCGATCTCGTTAACCATTGCGTCCGGGAAGGGCGACAGGCCTGACAGTTCGGGAATGGGATCGGATTCGCCTGCGCGCCTAAAGGAGCGTGCGAAATAGCGCAATCCGGCCATCGCACGCACCGCACGGGTCGGCTCCTCGAAGACGATGAACCCGGTGGGTTCGTAGGCGGCGCGCCCTTCCGGCTCGGTCAGCGAGCAGAACAGCAAGGGTTTGCCGGGAAACTTCACACGGGTTCTTTCCAGAATGGCCCGGATCGCCTCGTTCAGGTCCGCGACCAGTCCGACCGTGGACATGAAGATGATCGCAGCGTCGATATGGCCGTCGCCGAACAACACATCCATGTTGGTTTCCAGCAGGTCGATCTGGTTCACAAGTTGCGCCGTCACGTCCACCGGGTTCCGCACGCCTGCGAAGGGCAGAACCTCCTTGAGCTTCTTTTGTGCATGATCCGGCAGGGCCGGCACTTCTAGGCCGCAGTCCTCGGCCTCATCAGCCATCAGCACCCCGACACCGCCCTAGATGGTCACGATGCCCAGCCGGTCGCCTTTCATCAGCGAAGCGGACTCCGAACAGGCGTAGGTGACGTCGAACATCTCATCCACCGACCGGGCACGGTAGACACCGTATTGACGGAAGGCCGCATCATAGATGGTATCAGAGCCCGCGAGGGATGCAGTGTGCGACTGCGCCGCCTCGGCGCCAACCGCGCTGCGCCCGACCTTCATCATGATCACCGGCTTGGATTTGGCCCGCGCGAGTTCCAGCGCTTCGACCAGACGGTCGCGGTCCGTCGAGCCCTCAAGATAGCCCATGATCACCTTGGTATCTTCATCCTCGGCGCAATAAGCCACGGCATCGGCAAAATCGACATCGCAGGAATTGCCCGTCGTCGCCCAGATGTTGACTCCTAGGCCGCGCATCCGCACCAGCGTCATGCAATAGGATCCGAAGGCACCGTTCTGACTGATAATCGACACGCCGCCGGGCCGGGGCAGATGTTTATCGACCCCCGGTGTGAATGTCGCATAAAGGTTTTGCCGTGTCCGCAAATCGTGTTGGGTAAAATAGCTGTAGGAAAATCGAGGCAGGCCAATCAGTCCATTTCTTTGGGTAGTGCGGCTTGGCTTAGAGCCATTTGCGGGTCAGATAATATACCCCGCGACCTCTTCCGAGGAAATCTTGGGAAGCCGTCTGGATTGCCACAAATGCGTTCATCTTACGGCGCAACCACCAAACGGTAACCGCAATCACGTCCCTCAAGTTGACGAAGATACCCATATTTTTGATCCCACTGGCCACTTTCGAGGTCGCACCGAAGCCTCTCGACACCAGGAGACACGTCTCCAATCTTCCAGAATGAGGACATCGCAGCTCGAACTCTCGCATCGAGATAGGCAGCTGGTCTACGCCAGTAAGCCGCCCCAAATCCGTCCGTGCAATCATGAGGAACGAGGACTGGAGTCACGCTGACTGGGCCGAGCCATTCCGCGTAGTGGTCAAGTTTTGGCATAACTCCTGCATCAATAGTGGCAAGCTCTGGAAAGTAGTCAAGCAACCAAAAATCGTGAAAAGCCGGATCATAGGTCAGGATCACTATTGGTCCACGTGACACGCGACGCATCTCACTCATGCCTCTCGCTTTATCGGTCCAGTGGTGCACTGTAAGAACTCCCATTACAGCGTCGAATGCTCCGTCAGCAAATGGCAGATTTTCAACCACCCCCTGCACTACCGGTGCTCCTGAAGCAGGTCTCTGCGCAATCATCGCACTGGACGGCTCAAGCGCTATTACGGTTCGATCTGTTGGTTCGTAAGACCCTGCTCCAGCACCTACGTTCAAGACGGTGCTCGCTTTGCCAAGTGCTGCGTGTATCGGGGCCGCGATCCTCATGTCGGGACGTCGTAGCTCGGCATAATTTAGACCGATGGTGTCGTAGAGATTGGTCATACTCGGTCTTTCTTTGGTGTATCCCAATACGAAAGGCGGCTGAACCTACATTAGCACCCATCTGTGCGCATTGCAGCCCCCGGCGAAGGTGGACGCAGGGCAGTCATTGCGTTTCAGACATTGGTATTACTCAGTTACCCCCGCTACCCCCGCGAAATGCCAGTCTGGCCTGATATCGCCACTTGTGAACTCTCATATTGTTCGAAAAACCTCAACTGGATCGCGTTTCAAGGACCTCGCAATGAACCAGCAAATATAGCCTTCGAGATACTTGCTGGCTGGGCCGCGGAAAGGCCGGATAAAGGTCTTATATAGTTGGTGGAGCGAGTTAGTATTCTGGATGTGGTAGGCTGACGAGATGCCGGTTGATGTCTGTTTCGGTTTGATTTCGACATGAGTTATTTGCCTGCGCGAAGTGAAGTTCTTGTAGCCAGAAAGGCCATCAGAGCACAGGACGGTATCTGGGGCCACGAACGGCGCAAGCGCGGCCTCAATCGTCTTGTCTGTTCGGTTTGGAATGCGTTCGGCCCGACGGGCGCCGTTCCGATCTACCGGCGTCAGAATGGGCACCTGCCAGCGCGACAGCCCTCGCATCATGGGAATACCCTCCTTGCCATACTCATGCAAGCGCAGGGTGGCTTGCAGGATTGCGCAGATGATTGACCCATTCACGCGATCCCTTTCGCGACTCCCGCTGAAAGGTTTCATCTACCTCGACGATACCTGCGAAGACTTCAGAAGATGATCCAGACAATCCATCGAGAATGATCATGCGCCAGCGCCAGATGGTGTATTTATTCACGCCCAAGGCATCGGCGAGGCGTCGAACCGGCGAAGGCGGTGCATCTCCCATCATGTCACGGAGAACTTCCAGGAAAAGATCAGGGCGGTGAATATAACGAATGATCGAGGTTGTTCGCCCCGAGTAGGTTTTGAGGCAGCCAGAGCAGCGATATCGCTGGACCTTCGTTTTCGTTGTGCCCCATTTCTGGCGCGCCTCGCAGTCGCAAAACGGGCACTTGTGTTCTTGCTCTGTTCGTGTTTCGATTTCGGCAAGCGCTTCGGATCTCCTGCGAACCTCCTGAAAGGCGGTCCCAGCTACCGCTATTTGTGCAGGACTCAGGTGAGAAATTCGGTCCAGGAACCGGCGAAAATCGTGGTTTCTCAAAGGCATCTCCGGAATGGTTTACGGAGGGATATTGGCCGAATGTGAAAACACGAAGGCTAACCAACACGATTTGCGGACACGGCAAAAGGTTTTGGCGGACATTTGCGATGCCAAGGCAGTTCGGCCCGACCAGCCGCATCCCCGCTTCACGGGCGATATCGACCATGCGCGCCTGAAGCGCCGCGCCTTCGGCATCGACCTCGGAGAAACCGGAGCTGAAGATCACCGCCCCGCCCACGCCACGGGCGGCGCATTCCTCGATCGCCTTGGCGGCCAGCGAAGCAGGCAGCGCGATCACCGCCAGATCCGGAACCAGCGGTGCCTCGGCAAGCGACGGATAGGCGGGCAGGCCCTGCACCTCGGCGGATTTCGGGTTGATTGGCAGGATCGGGCCCGCGAACCCGCGCCGCCTGAGAAAGTCCACTGGCCGCCCGCCGATGCGCCTGGGGTCGCTTGAAGCGCCTATCACGGCAACAGATCGTGGGGCGAAATTGGCATCCATTCAGTTAATTCGCATGGTACCTCTCTTGAAACTCAGGATTAATAGGACTTCGGCAGACCAAGCGCATGCTCGGCGATGAACGAAAGCACGAGTTGGGGTGTCACCGGCGCGATGCGGAACAGGATGGCCTCCCGCACCAGGCGCTCGACATGGTATTCCTTCGCATAGCCGAAGCCGCCGAAGGTAAGTTGCGCCGTCTGCGTCGCCTTGACCGCCGCTTCCGCAGCGAGATATTTGCCTGCGTTAGCCTCGTTGCCGCAGGGTTTGCCTGCGTCATAAAGGGCGCCGGCGTGCATGGCCATCAGATTGGCGGCCTCCAGCTCTGCCCAGCAGGCGGCAAGGGGGTGCTGGATACCTTGATTCTGGCCGATCGGCCGCCCGAAGACGACCCGCTCGCTGGCGTACTTCGCCGCACGCCGCAGCGCGTTGCGCCCGATGCCGACGGCCTCTGCGGCGATCAGCACCCGTTCGGGATTCAGCCCGTGCAGGATCTGCCGGAACCCCTGACCCTCCTCGCCGATCAGATCCTCGGCGGGGATGGGAAGCCCGTCGATGAACAACTCGTTCGAATCGACGCATTTGCGGCCCATCTTCTCGATTTCCCGAACCGTGACGAACGTGCGGTCAAGATCGGTATAGAAGAGGCTCAGCCCTTCGGTCGGTTTTTTGACCTCCTCCAGCGGCGTCGTGCGCGCCAGAAGCAGGATCTTGTCGGCCACCTGCGCCGTCGAGATCCAGACCTTCTGCCCATGCACCACATAGCGATCACCCTGGCGCACGGCGCGGGTCTTGAGCTTGGTGGTGTCGAGGCCGGTGGTCGGTTCGGTCACGCCGAAACAGGCGCGCTGCTCTCCCGCCACCAGGGGCGGAAGATACTTCTTCTTCTGGTCATGGGTGCCGAACTTGACCACCGGGTTCAGGCCGAAGATGTTCATGTGCACAGCCGAGGCCGCACTGTTGCCGCCCCCGGATTCCGCAATGGCCTGCATCATGATGGCGGCATCGACGATACCAAGACCGGCGCCGCCGTATTCTTCGGGTATCGCGATGCCAAGCCAGCCGTCGCGGGCCAGCTTCTGGTGCAATTCATGCGGGAACCCGCCCTCCCGATCCCGGTTGAGCCAGAACTCATCGTCGAATTCGGCGCAAATCTTCAGGATCGCATCGCGGATGCCTTCTTGCTCCGCTGTCATCTGATAGGTCACGATTTCCTCCTCAATCTTCGTATGCTTGGATCAATGGCCGGGTTCGCCGACCGTTCCTATTTCGACAAGACCGTCGATCTGGCCAGAGTCGTAACCGAGCTCTTCCAGCACCGTGCGGCTGTCCGCCCCCAGCTCGCTGCGGCCAAGCCAGCGCAGGCGTCCGGGCGTCTTGTCAAGTTTAGGGACCGGGCCGACAACCTTGGTGTCGTCACCCTCGACACCCACGATGTCGCCCCGCGCGGCGATCTGGGGGTCTGCGAGAATGTCATCGACGTCATAGACCATCGCCGCCACGGCATCATGCTCGCGGAAGATGTCGATCGCTTCCTGCGCCCCAAGCTGCGCGACGAAAGCTCCCAGCTGTTTCACGATATCATCCATGTGCTCGGCGAAGCCGTCCAGCGTCAGGAATTGCGGCTCTGCCGCCCATTCCGCACCGCCTGCGGCTTCCAGCAGCCGCCGCCCCGTCGCAGCGCTTCCAGCGCTTATGGTGACCCATTTTCCGTCCTTGGCGCGGAACACCCCCGCCGGGGCGTAGGAATTTGGCGCCTGCAGCCCGTTGCGATCAACCCGCAGCCCCGCGCCGGTGCGCGTCGGCACGTGGTAGTCGATCAGGCGCAACAGCGGCTCGAATATTGCCAGATCAACCACCTGGCCGCGGGCGCTGCCGTTGCGCACCGCATGGAGCGCCATCATCGCGCCATAGGCCGCCATCAGCCCGGTCGTCGAATCCGCCGCCGGAAATCCGGGGTGCATCGGCGCGTCGTCCGCAAAACCTGTCATGTGGGCCAGCCCGCTCATCGCCTCGCCGGCCCGGCCAAATCCCGGCCAGGATGCACGCGGCCCAGTCTGGCCATAGCCCGAGATCCGCACGATCACCAGGTCCGGGTTCCACTCATGCAGAACCTCCGGCGCCAGTCCCGCCCGCTCCAACACGCCGGGACGAAAATTCTCGATCAGCACATGGGCGTTTTCCACCAGGCGGCGCAGAACCTTGTGTCCCTCGTCGGATTTCCAGTCCAGCGCCAGCAGCCGCTTGTTTCGGGCCAGTGTTTTCCACCAGACACCCACCCCATCCTTGGCGCGCACGCTCAGAACGCGCAGCATGTCGCCCTCCCCCGGCCGTTCGATCTTGATCACGTCGGCACCAAAATCGGAGAGCAGCGCGCCGCACATCGGCGCGGCAATCACATGCCCCATTTCAATTACCCTCACATCGCTCAGCGGCCCGTCACTCGTGCTCACGCAGTTCCTCCCCTATCGCCAATTCGCAGTCGTCAAGCCCGAATTTTCGGGACTGGCGGCGTCAGTCTGATCGGATTTGAAATGAATTGCGAGCGCAATCGAACAGTTGTTAGATCGCGCGGACAGAGAGAAAAATTTTCTTGACGGAGGAAGAAATGTCAGCGCCAGACACGAATCAATTGCCCCGCCGCCGACCTACGGTTGCGGAGGCACTGGATGGTTTGTTCGATCCCCGCACCATTGCTGTGGTCGGCGCTTCGCGCACCAAGGGAAAGCTCGGGCAAGCGGTGCTCGCCTTGTTGAAAAGCAATGGCTGCCGCGGTCGGATCATTCCTGTGAACCCTGCCGGTGGCGAGATCGAAGGCCTTCCCGCCGCGCGCACATTGCAGGAAATCGACGGCCCGATCGACGTGGTTGTTCTGGCCACGCCCGTCGATATCGCGCTGGATGCGCTGGAAATCTGCGCAACGCTCGAAGTGAAGGTGGTCGTTGGCGTGACTTCCGGCTTCTCCGAAGCCGGCGAAGAGGGAAATGAAAACGAGGCGCGCTTGCGCCGGATCATGCGGGACGCGCCGTTTCGTCTTGTCGGACCGAATTGCGAAGGCGTCGTGCGGCCGACTTCGGATCTCCAGCTAACCTTCAGCCCGATGTTCGACGGCCTGCGGCCCGGCCCTGTTGCGATGATCTCTCAGTCAGGTGCCCTCGCGGGCCTTATGGCATTGCGCCTTGGCGAACGTGGCGTCGGCATCAATGCCATCGTGTCCAGTGGCAACGAGACGGACCTGACAGCGGCGGATCTGCTGGATTATCTGGGGAACGATCCGCAGACCCGCGTGGTCTTGTGTTACGTCGAGGAATTGCGCGACGGGCGCCGTTTTGCCGAGGCCGCGCGTCGCCTTACGCAGGCCGGAAAGCATGTCGTCGTCGTCAAGGGCGGGCGCAGCCGCGCCGGATCGCGGGCGGTCCAGTCCCATACTGGCGCAATGGCCGGCGATGACCGGGTCATCAGCGCGATCTTCCGCGAAACCGGCGTCATCCGTGCCCGCGAATCCGTGGCCGCTGTCGATGCAGTGACGGCGCTGGCCGCGGGGCGGCGGCCTGTGGGCAACCGTGTCGGCATCATCTCTGTCACTGGGGGGCTCGGCGTCGAGATGACAGACCTTGCCGAGGTCGCAGGCTTCGAGGTGCCGGTGCTTGACGAGGCGACGCAGACCGCACTGTCGCGCTATGTCCCGTTTTATGGCTCGGTGAAGAACCCGGTCGATCTGACCGGGGTGGTTTTGGCGAATCCCACCTATGTGGGGCGCTGCCTCGAAGCCATCGCCGCGGATCCACGCGTCGATATCGCCGTCGCAATAATCACATTTGTGCCGGATCAACAGTTCATCGACGCGCTGGCCGAGGCCTATGACGGCACCGACAAGCCGATTTTGATCGTATGGACGGGTGCGGCGCGCAGCAACGCATCGGGTGAGGCCCTGCGGGAACGCGCGGTTCCGGTCTATGATTCGCCTGCCAGGGCGGCGTCGGGCCTCGCGGCGCTGATGGCGATGCAGGGAGAAGTAGCATGACCCCCAGAGAAACATTGGAGCATTGGCAGCGCATCGGGCGCAAGGTGGTCCACGAGGCGGACGCGAAGGACCTGCTCCGGCAGATCGGCGTGCCCGTGCCAGAGCGCAACCCCGCGGGCGGGCGCTGCGTCGCAAAGCTGTGTCATGACGACTACCCGCACAAATCCGATCATGGTCTTGTGCGGTTGGGGCTTTCCCCGGAGGCGGCAAGGCAGGCCGCCGCCGAGATGGGCGAACAGATTCCCAGCGGCACGCCGCTGATCGAGGCCATGGAGGAGGGCGCGGTGGCCGAATGGATCATCGGCTGCAAACGCGACAGGACCTTCGGCCCGATCGTTCTGGCGGGTCCGGGCGGCATTCTGGTGGAACTGATCGACGCGGCAGAGATTCGCCTCGCACCGTCAGATATGCAAACCACCGCGGCGATGCTGGACTCGGGTCCCGGCGCAAGCCTGCTGAAGGGGCTGCGCGGCAAGGAACCGGCCGATCGCGACGCTTTGGCGCAGCTGATTTCACGCATATCTGTTTTCTTCGCCGAAAACGCCGACCTGATCTCGGAAATCGAAATAAACCCTGTGATGGTCCGGGCCGACAGCAAGGGACTGATCGCCGCCGACGCCCTGATCGTCCTGGAGCCCGCGACGGCAAGTGATAAGGAGCACGACGCATGATACGCAAGCCATATGGCGAATTGTCCCTCGGTCAGACCGGCGTCTCGATCGGACGCACCATGACCGAATCGGACGTAGTGAATTTCTGCATGCTCACGGGCAACTGGCTGGAACTGCATTCCAATGTCGAACATGCCAAGAGCTCGCTCTATGGTCAGCGGCTTGTGCAGGGCAGCCTGGTGTTTTCCATCGTCAATGCTATGATTCCGTTCGACAGTTCGGTGCTTGCCGCCTTCTATGGCTGCGACAAACTGCGCTTTCTGCGGCCCACCTTCATTGGCGACACCCTCTGGGCGCGCGTGGAAATCGAGAAGTTGAAGGATCACGACGACAAGCACGGCGTTGTGACCAGCAAGCTGGAAGCCATCAACCAACGCGACGAAACGGTGATGCGCTGCCTGTTCAGCCTGCTGATCCGCAAGTCCCGGCTCGACCGCCCCGGAGAGCCGCCCAAGATCCGGGCCGCGCATGGCGAGAATCAAGGAGAAAGCGCATGAATTTTCTGACACCCGAACAGGAGATGTGGCGGGCGACCGTCGAACGATTCATCGACGAAGAGATCGGCCGCGACTACATCCGCAAATGTGACCGCGACCGCGAATATCCCTATGAGGCCTATGAAAAGGTGGCCAAGCAGGGCTGGCTCGGCATCCTGTTCTCGGAGGAGAGCGGCGGCCTTGGCGGCGACATCTTGGACTATGCGCTGATGTGCGAAGGGCTGGCGAAATACGGCTTCGACTTCTCCACCGGTCTGATGGTGGCCACCTTCACCGCGATGAATATCGAGAAGTTCGGCACCCCCGCGCAGAAGGAACGCTATATTCAGCCATTCCTCGATGGCGACATCCGTTTCTCGATCTCGATTTCCGAACCCGGCTCTGGGTCCGACGCGGCATCGGCCAAGACCCGCGCGCGGCGCGAAGGCGAAGGCTGGGTGGTCAAGGGGCAGAAACTCTGGTGTTCGGGCGCGGCGGCGGACAACGCGATCATCGCCATGCTGACCCGGACTGACCCGGACGCGCCCAAGCACAAGGGGCTGTCGGTCTTCCTGATCCCCAACGACACCGAGGGTCTGGACATTCGCAAGCTGCCAACCCTGGCACGGCGTGCGACCGGCACCACCGAAATCTTCGTGGACGACGTGAAACTGCCCGCCGAAGCGTTGCTGGGCAAGGAGAACGAGGGCTGGAAGATCATCACCGACCACCTGGAGCTGGAGCGTATCGCGGTGGCGGCCGCCTATGTCGGCAACGCCCAGACCGCGGTGGACGACGCCCTGCGCTATGCGCATGAGCGTGTCCAGTTCGACCGGCCGATCTATGACTTTCAGGTGATCCGCCACATGCTCGCCGACATGCAAACCCAGGTCGATGCCGCACGGCTGCTGGTCTATCGTGCCGCCAACCTGGCCGCGGCCAAGAGACCCTGTACACGCGAAGTGTCTATGGCAAAACTGTTCGCCTCCGAGACCTTGCAAACTGTCACGCGCGACGGCATGCAGATCCTTGGCGGCCATTCCATGCTGCCGGACTCGGACATGGAGCGGTATTTTCGTGAAGGGATGCAAAGCACCATCGGCGGCGGGACGTCGCAAATCCAGCGCACCCTCATCGCCAAGACCATGCGACCCAACTGAGCGTCGGGTCCTCAACGGGACGACCGGATAGCAAGGAGAAGGAGCATATGAAGAACGGACGCGATCCGGTGATCGTCGGCATTGCCGATGCGCCAATTGAGGACGGCAAATTCGTCACCAAGGCGTCGGTCCTGGGCCATGCCGCGCTGGTGGCAAAGGCCGCCGTCGAGGAAGCGGGTCTGAGGCTTGACGATGTCGATGGGCTTTTGACCGCGGGCATGTGGGGGGTGCCCGGACCGGGCCAGCTCGCCACCGTGACGCTGGGCGAGTATCTCGGCATCATGCCGACCTATGTCGATGGCACCAATATCGGCGGTTCGGCCTTCGAGGCGCATGTCGCCCATGCCGCGATGGCGCTGCGCGAGGGCTATTGCGAAGTGGCGTTGATCGTCTACAGCTCGGATCAGAAATCGCTGCGCAGCCGCAACCTGGGTGGTCGCCCCTCGGTCCTGTCGATGCAGCATGAAACTCCCTACGGCATGCCGACGCCGGTGGGCGGTTACGCGATGGCCGCGCAACGCCACATGCATCAATTCGCAACCACCTCCGAGAACCTGGCCGAAATTGCCGTCGCCACCCGGAAATGGGCGCAACTGAACCCCGCGGCAACGCGGCGCGAACCGCTTTCAATCGACGACGTGCTGTCCAGCGGGATGATCTCGGAGCCGCTGCACCTGTTGGACTGCTGCCTTGTCACCGACGGGGCCGGCGCCATCGTGATGACGACAGCCGAACGGGCGAAAGACCTCAAGACTAAGCCCGTCGCGGTCAAGGGCTATGGCGAGGCGCACACCCATTGGGCCATCGGCGAGATGCCGGACCTCGCCCGCCTGCTGCCGGCGCAGAAGGCCGGGGAGCGCGCTATGAAGATGGCCGGTGTCAGCCATTCCGATATCGACGTTGTCGAGGTCTATGACAGCTTCACCATCACGGTCCTGCTGACACTCGAAGCGTTGGGGTTCTGCAGGATCGGCGAAGGCGGCGATTTCGTCTCCGGCCAGCGCACGGCACCGGGCGGCGGCTTTCCCATGAACACCAATGGCGGCGGCCTGTCCGCGCTGCATCCGGGCATGTATGGCATGTTCCTGCTGATCGAGGCCGCCCGACAGCTGCGCGGCGAATGCGGCGAACGTCAGGTTAAGGGCGCCGAAACCGCCCTGGTGCATGGCACGGGGGGCACGCTGTCCTCTGGTGCGACAGTGATTTTGCAGAAGGATTGAGCTGATGAGCACTGAAAAACCGCTTCCGGTTATAGACCATGACAGCGCCCCCTATTGGGAGGCCGCGCGCGCGGGCCGCCTGGATATCCCGCTCTGCGGCGATTGCGGCAAGCATCATTTCTATCCGCGCGCGATCTGCCCGTACTGCCATTCCGACAAGCTGCGTTTCGACACGGTCAGCGGTCGTGGCAAGGTGCATACCTTCACCATCGCCCGCCGCCCGGCAGGCCCGGCCTTTGCGGATGACGTGCCTTACGTCGTGGCGTTGATCGAACTGGAGGAAGGCCCCCGGATGATGAGCCGGATTGAAACCGACGATCCCGAGAAAGTGCGGATCGGAGCCAAGGTGGAGGTGACGTTCGTCAAGGCCAGCGACGAGGTCACCTTTCCGTATTTCAGGATGACTTGAAACCAGACGCAGCGGCTCCTCGGGGCCGAACATCAAAGGGCCGCCGCAGAACGTCTGCGGCGGCCCTTCGCATTGGCAATCGGTGCGTCATTCGATGCGGTTGATTTGCGGTGCCGGTTGCAAATACCGCCACGCCAGCAGCCCGACCAGCGCCACCGCGCCAATAATGTCGGTCGACGGCGCTGCATAGAACAGTAACGCAGCAACAGACAGGAACAGCACCCTGCCGAATCCCGACAGCCTTCCCCGGAACCAGCCGCTCGTTCCGACGCTGACGGCGAAGACCGCAGCGCTCGCCACCGCAAGATCCATGAAGATCTGCCCGGTGTTCCCCTGCGCCAGGATACCCGGCCTGAAGACAAACAGGAACGGCACCACATAGATCGCCCCGGCCAGCATCAGCGCCCGCCACGCCACTTTCCAGAAATTGGCCCCAGCTAGCGCCGCCGCCGCGTATACACTTGAACAGACAGGTGGCGTGATGGCCGACAGAATCGCATAATAAAAGACGAAAAGATGCGCCGTTAGTTCGGGCAGGCCAAGACGCACGAGGCTCGGCGCGGCAATCGCCGCCGCCAGGACGTAGGAGGCTGTCGTCGGAACATCCATGCCCAGCAGGATTGCCAGCAACGCCGCCAGCACCAATGCGACGATCAGCCCGTGATCAGACATCGAGAACAGCAGGTTGGAGATTTTCACCCCGGCACCTGTCGCGGTCAGAACCTTGACGACGATGGCGGCGCAGGCCAGCAGCGCGGCGATCATCACCAGCGCCCGTCCTGCTTCCACCATCCCCTGGTAGATATCGCGGGCCAGCGTTGTCCAGCAGGCCACCACGCCTTGCTCTCTGGCCTCGTGGCCGAAAGGACGCACCAGAGCGCAGGCCATGACCAGCATGATGATCGCGCCGGCCCCAGCATAGCTCGGCGTGTAGCCGTTGAACAAGAGATAGATCATCGCGGCGATGGGAAGAAACAGCGGGATCGACTTGTCGAGGGCCAGGAATTCCGCCGGCCTGGGTATTTCGCTCCTTGGCGTCGGTTGCAGCCCTGTCCGGCGCGCATAGAGATCCACCCCGAGCCATACGGCAAGATAGTAGAGAAACGCCGGACCGATCGCCGCAATGGCAATCTGAGTATAGGGAATGTTCAGGAATTCGGCCATGATGAAGGCCGCCGCCCCCATCACGGGCGGCGTAAGCTGGCCCGCAGAGGAAGCCACCGCCTCGACCGCGCCGGCAAAGGCCGACGGATACCCGAGCCGCTTCATCGTGGGAATGGTGACCGAACCCGTCGCCATGACATTGGCCACGGCAGAACCGGTGACCGTCCCGAACATTGCCGAAGACAGGGCACAGACCTTTGCAGGGCCGCCGTAAGAGCGCCCGGCGATCCATGTGGCCATTTTCATGAAGGCATCTGTTGCGCCCGTGGACAGCAGCAGCGCCCCCAGAAGCACATAGATCACGATGACCCGAGCCCCGATATCCGCGAGATAGCCGAAGATTCCGGTGGTGGAGCTGTAGAACGTTTCAACCGCCGTCCGTGCAGAGACACGCGGCGGGCGCCAGCCCCCGTCAATCAGATCGTAGCCGAAATAGAAGTAGAGCAAGGTGCAAAGCGCCAGCAGCGGCAGGAACCAGCCGATGACCCGGCGCGCCGCTTCGAGCGTCAGCACGATGGCCAGCAAGGCGGCCACCTTGTCGAGCGGTCCGTAGTGCACCATAATATCGGAAAAGCGATCCCGGTTCACGATCACATAAAGGCATACACCCATGGCCAACATCCCGAGCGCGATGTCCACGATCTGTTCCAGCCCGCTTCGATTGCCGGTCCGGGACACCCGCCAGGCATGAAGAAAGAACGCGCCGCCGATTCCGAAACCGATGAAAATCGGGCGTTGAACCAGCGGGGCGAACTGTCCGAACAGGGAATTGTAGAAATGCAGCGCGACGAATGCCGCGAAAAGTAGACCGAGTGCCTGCTCTCCGCGCCGTTCCCTGAACGATCTGGCGGTCAAAGTCTGTGTCATGTTCTCTCCCAAGTCGGCGAGGTGTGCTCGGCACCCCGCCTGGTCAGTTCGCGTGACCCTTCTAGTCGACCGAGATGCCGGTTCAGTTTCCGGCTACTTCTCTCCAGTAGCGTTCCGCACCCGGATGATAGGCGACACCCGACTCCATCGTCTCGACGGCATCCGCGGCGATGTCGTAATCGGCGAGTTGCGGCCAGGCTTCGACCAGCAACGCCATGTTCTGGTGAATGCTGCGGGCGATGTCATAGGCGGTCTCATCATCCATCACGCCGGTGCGGGTCAGGAAGAAAACGTTCAGCTTGGGCACCCGGATCGCCTCGGAATCCGGAATCAGCCCCGCGGGAAGGGTTGTGAACCCGGTGCCCTCCATATCATCTGTCGCGGCTTTCTCCTGCTCTTCGGTGAAGCCGATCAACCGCATCTTGTTACTGGTCATCAACTCCTGAAGAGAGGCATCGACAGCGTCCGCGGCCCCGTATTTGCTGTAGCCGATGATCTGGCGGTTCTTGATGCCTTCCACCGCGTCACCCACGGCACCATGCACCAGATCGGCGTTGATGTCGAACATCGACAGCACATTGGTCGTCAAGGTCTCGGCGGCGGATCCCCGGATGCCGGGATTGAACTTCTTCCCGTCCAGTTCGCCGAGCGTCGTCACGCCCGACTCCTCGGTCACGGCAATCAGCAGGATTGAGGCGCTGTAGGGATATAGTGCAACCGTGTCGGGAATGGCGTTGCCTTCGAACTTGCCAGTGCCATTTCGGGCCGAAATCAGAATGTCCGTGGTGGCAAGACCGAGATCAATTTCGTCCCGCGCCAGGCGCAGCACATTGTCAACGCTGGCGCCGGTCTCGATCACGTTGACGGTGGTATCTGCAATGCCGGTCTCGATCGCCTTGCTCATCGCGACGGAAATCGTGAAGTGGCTGGATGTCGGGCTGGTCGTACCCATCGTGATGTCCTTGGCGGAGACCACCCCGCCGGCAAGCATGGCAGCCAGCGCCGCCGCGGTGCCGATTGCCGCCCAGTATTTGGTCAACTTACGTTCGAACATTTCTTCCTCCCAGTTGTTGTTGAACAGTTGGTTGCAGCCGACACGATCAGGCGCGCAGGGCCCCCGATGTGTCGATCCGCTCTCTCAGGACGCGAAGTTCTTCCTCCGTTGGCGGCCGCGTCTGCGGCACGTCGTCCCTTATCGCCAGATCGAAGCCCGTATGACGCTGGACCTCTTCCGGCGTGTTGCCCGCATGGACCGATCTTAACCGCATCCGCAGCGTTATCGCGTCGAAATCCATAACGGCGCGCGGTGTCACCACAAACCGCGGCCCTTCCTTGGTCAGTCCGGCCGTCCGTTTCGCTTCGGGACCAGAAAGATGCCCCGGTATGGTGATGAAGTCCACCTTTTCCACGAAGTTGCGCGCGCTATGCACCGTGGGGCAGATGTAGAACCGCGTGGAGGTGTGGCAGTAGGACAGGTTGGCAGCCCCCGGCCCGCGCATCTTTGGCGCGTGCAGCGTCCCGCCGACATGGTGCAGGTTGATGTTGCCGTAAGCGTCATGCTGCAAACCGCTGTGAAAGAAGAAGTCCAGGCCATGATGGCTGTGGCCAAAAAGTTCGATGAATGTTTCGGCCGCCTCGCAGCGGCCAAGCGCCCGGTCGTCCAGCATCGAGGGATAAAGACGCCCCGGCTGCGGGTTGAAGAACATCTCTCCGCCGACTGTCAGGTTGGGGGCGTGCATCTCGCGCGCCAGCGCGATCGCCGCCATCGGGACCAAGGCGGCGGCACCCGCCGCGCCCAGTTCGCCATCAGCCAGGTCGCGGGCCAGCACCACGACCATCTGCTCCAAGGGTGAGGCCGCCGCGCTCATCTGTCCTGCGCCTCCGCTTCCAGCCGCGCGAGATACCGGGCTCCCCCGATTGCCACAATATAGTCATCCTGGCTTTTTGGCTCGGTGACATGGCGCGCGATATAGGCCTCCAGCCCCGCGCGGTCGCCGGCGCGCGCGGCATCCCCAAGATCGGCGTAGGCTTCGATATGCTCCTCGTCCATCGCATAGTTGGGAAAGCTCGCGGTCGGGTGTGCGCCGTAAGGCACCTCGACCATCGCATCGACATAATGCGCCGGCACCGTGACCCGCGACGGATCGTCCAAAACCACCTCGTCCGGCACGATCCGGTCCACGCTGGCAATCACCATATCCGACGCGCGCGCCATCAGCTGATCGGCATAGACCATCGTGCTCAGATGGCGCAGGTTCCCCCAGCGGTCGGCTTCCTGCGCATGCAGAAAGGTGACGCGGGGGCGGATCGGCCCGACCGCGTGAATGCGCCGCCCGGTGAAGGGGCAGCCGATCTCGCGCAGCAGCGGATTGTGCTTCAGCACGTCGGAGCCGCGCAGCGCGTCGATCGGCTGAAACGGCACCCCGTGTGCCGAGGCCATGAGCCCGCCCACCACGGTCAGCGCGTCCAGCGCGTGGGCGGTCACCTGCCCCGCCTCGACCGCGCTTCGGAAATTGGGGCAGAGACGGTTTTCAAGCGTGACGCCGGGAATGAACACCTGTTCGACCGCCCCGGCGGCGATCATCAGGTCGATGTCATACCCCGCGCCGGGCGAGGAATAGAGATGCAGGCCATCGGCGCCCGCCGCCAACAAGGCGCGCACCAACGCGACCGGCCGCCCCTGTTTGAACAACCCGCCGAGGCAGAGCTCAGGACGGTCCCGCAAAGCATCCCTGGCCAGAAGCGCAGCGTCCTCCATGCCCATGACTTTGCTGTCACGCGTAAGTATCCTTTGGCCGTCCATCGTATGAGTTGCGCCCCGTCGTTTCTGTTGTCGCGCGGGAATTCAGGTCACCGCGCAGATCAAAGATATTGCATTTCGCGCATTTCGTCTCTCTTCGGCACCGGCGACGCATGATCGAACACATATGTGCGGAGATATGCGCCGACATCCTCCCGGCGCTCTAACGGTTTAAAGCAGACCCGTGGCGACGATCAGAGCAACGAGCAGAATGCTCGAAACCCCGAACATTCCATTCCAGCGCATTCCTATCGTTACGGGCGATTCCCGCACGATGGCAGAAGCATAGACAACAGCGGTGATTGCGGGTCCCATGCAGACGATGCTGCTCCAGCCGCCTGCTAGGGACAGGCCCAGAGCGAGTGGCGACAGGCCCTCTACGCCAATTCGGTTCACCACTTCCGCCAGCAGAACCACCGAGATCATCGGGTGCACGCCCGCAAGCCCGGTCAGGAACACCGTAAAGATCAACAGCACAACGGTCAGGACCGGCCGCGCGGCGATCCAGCCAAGGTGATCCGCGATCCATTCGACCGGCACGATCTCCAGGGCAACAAGCCCGATAAACCCCGCCGAGGCGATCACGCTCATCTCGGTGGCGAATCCCGGTGACTGGGCAACGAATCGGCGCGACGTGTCGGAAATGCCGCCAAGACCGCCGCGCAGCCCGGACCATAAAAGCGCATAGACCGGAACGATGGTGATCAGGACGGTCTGGAAGCTGTATTGGGTCGCCCTGTCCAGGAATAATATGGTGGCCCCGAGGAAAAGCACATGGCCCGCAACGATCAGGACCGCCCACCGGCTCCATCTCGGCAGATTCCCGGTCAGCGCCGGCGCCCGGCCCCGCGCCGAGGGTGGGCGCCGCCATTCCACGGTGTCGAAAAGCCAGCCAAGCAGAAAGAGAACCCCGGCCAACGCGATGCCGTAAGGTGCCATATCCACCCATTCGAGTCCCGGTATGGTGAGGATCAACAGGTTGAGAGCGATGCCGAACGGTGTCCAGAAAGTGAGCTAGGAAAACCCCCGCATGCAGGCGCTGACCATACGCCGCTTCCGCGCGGCGTAGACGAATTCATTCATCTCCTGACGATGCGCGTGCAGGCCCTTCATGATGACCTCCAGCATCACGCCAAGCCCGCCAAGGTTCAAAAGCACGCCGAACAGGTGCCCGCCCGCCCCCAGAGACGCGTAGCGACGGCCCGGAGGCTGCAAGGTCAGGAACTCCCCGGCCCCTTCCACAACCCGGTCGTTGGTAGCCGCGATGCGCAGGAAAGCGACAGCCGTCAGCAGCGCGGACATGAACACGACACGCTCCGCCGATTCCACGAAAACGCCGGTTTCGACCCCTTCGGCCAGCGCCAGAAACGCAACTGCGAGGGCGAAACCAAGCAGCACCCATCCGACGCGGGCGATGTTGCGAGCCCCGATCGCAAGATAGACGCCGAAAAGCGGCACGACCGCGATGGCAACGCCGCTGTAGCCGAAGCCACCCTGCACTATGGCACCGCCCAAACAGCACAGCAAACAGACTGCGGCAATCAGGTTGCGCGTGCCGGAGCGTTTCAGGAGCTCACTGGACGACATCAGCCCCAATTTCCCAAAGGCGTCCGGTGTGCCGGCGAATCGCCGACTGAGGCCAGCGCGTCGGGCAGAAGGCACGGTAAGTGATGTAGACTATTGCATCTCCATCCGCAGGGACGCGCAAAGCGCTCATATCGCGAGCGCAGAGACGGCGACCGAACACCCCGGCTGCGCCCCCAGCCCCGTTTCGGAGTGTTTGCGGAAATCTCGTCTGACGGATGACGGCACACCGGCATCTCTACATGTCTCTTCGTGATTGCGCCCTTGTCTTCCCGACCGTTCACGCCGACACCTTTAGCCAAGTTCTTCACTTTACTCGCAGAATTCTGGATACGCTGGAGTCAGATCCGGCACGGATGTAGATAGGGAGCATCTTCAAAACTGCCTCAGCGCCGCAAGGATCACAACGCGATTCTCCTACTCCAACACTTATGTGCAAATGGGTGGTAACCAGAGTTGATAGTGCCGCCAAACATGAGGCAATGTGCGGTTTCAGTGAGGATCAGGACATGATAAGTGATTTCACCTCCCGCTTGTCGCGGTTCGTCGCCGCACCGCACCGGCTGGGCGAGGCTGATGCCGAGCAGGCCGCGCTATGCGTGGAGGATACGGTCGCCGTCATCTATGGCGGCTGGCACGAGCCGGTAGTCCGCCGGTTGGCGGTACTGGACGGTGGCGGGCCGGTCGACCCGGCGGAGACCTGCAAGAAGGACGGCATCGAACGGGCGGCGTTCCTCAACGCGGTCGCCGGTCATGCGCTCGATTTCGACGATGTCCACACGCTCAGCGTCACCCATCCCAGCGTCATTTTCGTGCCGGCGCTGATGGCGATGGCGGACGCGCGGCCAGACACGGCCAGCCGCGTGGCCTCCGCGCTCGCGGTGGGAACGGCGGTCAATATCGCGCTGGGGCAGGTCCTGGGCTTTGGTCACTACGACAAGGGCTGGCACGCCACTTCGACAATCGGCGCTCTGGCGGCAGCGGCGGCGGTCGCGCATCAACTCGACCTCGACGAAGCGGCGATCCGCAACGCGCTCTCGCTGGCAGCGTCGCTGGCCGGCGGGTCACAGATCAATTTCGGCACCATGGCGAAACCGATCCAGGTCGGAAACGCCGCGCTCGCCGGTTTGCGCGCGGCCCGCATGGCCGAGGCCGGCATCACCGGCGCGCCCGATATTTTCGCGCCGCGCGGGTTCTTCGATCTTTACGCTAGCCCGGAGGGGCTTGCGGCGGATCCGGCGGACGTGGAGCCGAGGATCGACCTGAGCTCCGTGTCCCGCAAGCTGTATCCCTGCTGCTATCTCACGCACCGGATGATCGCCGCAGGGCGCCATCTTTACGCCGACCGAGGCGGAGACGCGGTGCCCGAAGGCGTGGCAATCGAGATGACGGTGCCCAAAGGCGTCATGGCGCCGCTTCACGTCACCGATCCGAAGGACGGAATGGAGGCCAAGTTCTGCGCCGCCTATACCCTTTCGGTGGCGCTGCATCAGGGCCAGGTCGGGTTGGCGGATTTCGAAGGGGACAGGCCCCGGCGCCCGGAGATCCGCCGCCTGATGGGCATGGTCAGCATCGAAACCGAACCGGATGCTGGGAAGAACCGCCTCGGCGTGGATCACGGGCAGGTCCATGTCCGCCTGCGCAAGGGCAACCAGACCCTGGCCGAAACCGCGGTTGCGGCGCATCCGGGTTCGCCCTCGGACCCGGCCACCCCCGCCGAGATTCGGGACAAGATCGCCGATTGCCTTGAGAAATACGGCCGCGACGGGGGAGTGCCGCCTGCCGCCGCGGCATTCCGGCGGTATCTGCGCGCGCGGCTGCATCTGCCGCCGCTTCCCTACAGCGCTCAGAGACCGGCGATTAGCGGCACCCCGAATCAATGCGCAGCCCGGCAACAGCCAATTCCGCACCGTCTGAAAGGACAACCTGATGGAGTCGATGATCTATGACATGGCCGAGCGGCTTTTCCGCGACCATGTCACCCATGCACTGCGCGAGAGCGCCTCGGCCGGACAATGCCCCGAGGCGCTCTGGAAGCGGATTGAGGAGGCGGGGCTGACCATGGCTCTGGTGCCCGAGGCCGATGGCGGATTTGGCGTGCCTGCTGCCGAGGCGCTCGGGCTGGTGCGCATCGCCGGGGCGCATGGCCTGCCCTTGCCGCTTGCCGAAACCCTGATCGCAAACGCGGTGCTGGCGCGCGCAGGGCTGGACATGCCCGGCGGCAGGCTGACCATCGCCGAAGGCGACACGCTGGTGCTGGAAAGCAGCGCGACGGGCTTTCGAGCCCGTGGACGGCTCAAGATGGTGCCCTTTGCCCGATGGGCAGACCAGATCGTGACCATCGCCGCGATTGACGGAACCGATCATGTGCTGTCGCTGCCGGTGAAACATCTGACCCTCGGCCCGGCGCAGGATATCTCCGGGATGCCCCGCGACGATGCCGAGGTCGATCTTGATCTGACCGGGGCCGATATCGCACCGCTGGGCCGGTCAGCTGGCGGGATGCGCGGGCTGGGCGCGATGATCCGCAGCCTAGCCACGGCGGGGGCGCTGGAAACCATCCTTCGGATGACCGTCGACTACGCCAACGACCGGGTCCAGTTTGGGCGGCCGATCGGCAAGTTTCAGGCGATTCAGCAATACCTCGCAACCATGGCCGGAGAAACCGCCGCCTCTCGAGTCGCCGCAGAGATGGCCGCCGACAGCTATGACACGCCCTCCTTTGCGCTGACCGTTGCCGCCGCCAAGAGCCGCACCGGGGAAGCCGCAGAAACGGTCGGGGCGCTGGCCCACCAGATTCATGGGGCGATCGGGTATACTCAGGAATTCGCACTGCACCATTTCACTAAACGGATCTGGAGCTGGCGCGACGAGTTCGGCACCGAACTTGACTGGACGAGGGAGCTGGGCCGTGCCGCGCTGTCGAGCCCCCGGGACACCTTCTGGCATTTCATCACGGACAGCACTGCAAAGGGCGCCTCAGCATGACACCTACCGCATTTTCCCCGCCCCCGTCCGGTGCCGATCATGATGATCTGCGCCAAGAGGTCCGCGCGTTTCTGGCCAGTGAGCTTGCCGATTTCCCGCCCGAGAAGCGTGCGGAGTCTTGGAATGGATTCAGCCGCGACTTTTCGCGCAAGCTGGCACAGCGCGGCTGGGTCGGCATGACCTTTCCCAAGGAATACGGCGGCCATGCGCGCAGCGCACTGGAGCGCTATGTCGTGTCCGAAGAGCTGCTGGCCGCCGGCGCGCCGGTCATCTCGCACTGGATCGCCGACCGGCAGAGTGGCCCGCTGATCTTGGCCAAGGGGACCGAAGAACAGAAACGCCGGATCGTGCCCCGTATCGCCGCGGGCGAGCTTTGTTTCTGCATCGGCATGAGCGAGCCGAATGCCGGCTCGGACCTGGCCGCGACGCGCACCGTCGCGACCGAGGTCGAGGGCGGGTTCCGGGTGAACGGAACCAAGGTCTGGACGACCTACGCGCATATGGCCGATTACATGATCCTGTTCTGCCGCACCGGCAAGAGCGACGACCGCCACGGCGGCATGAGCCAGTTCCTCATTGACCTCAAGCGCACCGAAAACATCGCGATCAGCCCGATCATCGACCTGCTGGGCGAGCATCATTTCAACCAGGTCATCTTCGACAATACATTTCTGCCCTCGGAGGCGCTTCTGGGCGAGAAGGGCGAGGGCTGGACCCAAGTCATGAGCGAGCTGGCTTTCGAACGTTGCGGCCCTGAACGCTTCCTGTCATCCTTCGCGCTGATCGAGGAGTTGATCCGCGTGCTGCGCGAGGGCGCAACCGAGGCGCAACAGGCCGAGATCGGCCGCCTGTCGGCGCATCTGATGGTGCTGCGGAAAATGTCGCGGTCTGTCGCGGGGATGCTGAACGAGGGCAAGAACCCCTCGCTACAGGCTGCCATCGTCAAGGATCTGGGTGCGCTCTTCGAGCAGGACATGCCGCGGCTGGCCCGCAGCCTGCTGTCCCGCCCCGCCGTTCCTAGCGCGCGCGACAGCTATGCGGCGGTGCTGGCCTATACGCAGCTCGCCGTGCCGTCGTTCTCTCTGCGGGGGGGCACCCGCGAAATCCTGCGCGGCATCATCGCGCGCGGGCTGGGAGTGCGGTAGAGAGAACCTAATGCACGGCGGATACGTTCAGATCGGGACGATAGCCGAGTGCAGTCGAGAGTTGACCGGCGCACGCCTTGGCGGCTGCCAGGCAGAGTTGCCGGTTGCGGGTAGCGCGTTCCACGGGGGCACCGATCACCAGCGCCCCTGCCAGATGCCCGTCGGAACGAAAGACCGGAACACCAATCCCCGCCGCATCGACATGGGCCGTTCCCACCGTCCTAGAATACCCGACCATACGGATCTCTGAAATCATGCGCCGCAGTTCTTTTTCGTCAGTGACCGAATTGGGCGTAAGCGGCTTCAGTTCCGTCCGCCGAAAGTAGTCGTCCAGTTCCTGCGGCGTGTCATGGGCCAGCATCACAAGGCCCGATGCCGAACAGAACAATGGCCGATCAAGGCCGGTCTGGGCGACGTAGCGGACCGGCTGCGGGCTTTCCAGGACCGATGAATAGACGACGCGATCGCCGTCCCGGACCGCGTACAGAACCGTCTCGCCGGTCTGTCTGACCAGATCGCTCATCACCCCGCGCAGGACTGACTCGAAAGGGTGGTTTGCTAGGATGGTCTGCGCGAACTGGAAAATCCGCGGCCCTAGTAAATAGGTGTCCTTCTCGCGCATCAGATAGCCCTTCTCTGCGAGAGGGCGCAGCAGCAACAGCAAACTGCTCTTGGGACAATCCAGTGCGCTGCTGAGTTCCGATAGCGTCATGCGCCGGTTGCTTTGCCCCATCAGATCGAAGAGCGCCAGGATCCGCGTCAGCGAGCGTGGCCCCTCTGACGCACGCTCGGCAGATCCTTTTCGGTCAGACTGCGCGGTTTTCATGGCGTTGGTCTCCAGTGTCGCAATGCGACCGGGTACTAGCAGAGCCCTTGCGGCAGTCCAAGCGCCATTTCCGGACCGGACTGCTTTTGCGCTCGCAAAAGAGACAAGCTCAGCTTGTTCCCGGTTCCTTATCTGTCGTGCGGGCCTTGATCATCCGCAAAGGTGTGTATTCCAGCACCTGCTCTCCAGTTTGCTTGAACACGCGGTTGCGGGTCCGGACGAGGCCCCGGTTCGGGCGGCTTTTCGAGCGACGCGATTCCGTCACCTCGACCTCGCAATGGACCGTGTCACCGGCAAAAGTCGGCCCCAGAACCTTGAGTTCCATTTCCAGAAAGGCAAAGCCCGTGTGCTGCATCGTGGACTGGGTCAGCAGCCCTTCCATGAAGGTGTAGACCAGCGCGCCAGGAGCGGCGAAGCCCGGAATGCTGGATTCCTTCTCGCGGAATTCGGCGTTGATGAACAACACCTCAAGCATACCGGTGGCATTGATGAAATTCGTGATGTCGGCTTCGGTCACGGTGCGGCCGATGGTCCGAAACTTGCGCCCCACCGGCAGATCCTCATAGCAAAACCCAAGACCTACAGTTTCCATGCCGTTATCTTTCCCTTGCAAACTCACCGTGCCGATTAGCGTTCGCCGGTCCGGCACCCGCAGCACTTCCACCTTTAAGGTTAGGGAGCGAGTCCGGCGAAAGTCAATTGAACGGCCCGTTCTCGCGGCTCTTGCGCGGATTGAGCACATTCATGATGAATCTCGTTCTGCCGCCAGAAAGCCGCTTCCGGGGCGACTTTGCAGTGTGAACTCACGCTGAAGCGCAATTTCTCATTTGTTCTTTTAGCTCAGCCGGTTCTGGATTTCCATCAGGTTGGCTTCGAAGACGTCAACCAGGCGGAGCATGACTGCGGCGGAATCGTGCTTCACGACGTGATCAACAATCGGTTTGCCCGGAAGGCCATCGACAAGGGGGCCGACGGAATTATCGCGGTCTGCGCCGGGGCCGGGGGGCACGCCGGCGCCCTGTCGCCCTTTGCGTTGGTTCAGGAAATCCGCGAATGGTTCGATGGCCCGCTGGCCTTGTCCGGGTCCATCGCCACCGGGCGCGCCATCCTGGCGGCTCGTGCCATGGGCGCGGATTTTGGCTATATCGGTTCGCTCTTCATCGCCACGACCGAAGCTGTCGCCGCCGAAAGCTACAAGCAGATGATCGTGGACAGCGCGGCCGAGGACATTCTCTACACCAGCCATTTCACCGGGGTGAATGCTAATTACCTCAAACCTTCGATCCGGTCAGTAGGCCTGGATCCGGAAAACCTGACCGGCGAAGGCAACAAGCTAAACCTCTCCACCGGCGACGTCCGCCCGAAGGCATGGCGCGACATTTGGGGCTGCGGTCAGGGCATCGGAGCGGTTCACGCGGTGACGACAACGGCGGACTACGTCGACCGGGAATCCCGTGCCGCGAAGGACGCGCTCTGCAGCTGAGCGCCGGCAACTTTGCGCAAACCCGTTTCGGTCAAGACAGTCATATCAGCCGGATTTGGTCGGCCGCCTTGCGATCTGCCCGGAAAATCAGCGCGGTCCGGGTCCGCGCCTCATCCGTCCTTGTCGTTGACGATCAGATCGGCATTCTCCGGCAACTCCGGCACCACGCTCACCGCGTCGGCGCGGATCCTGGAATGCGACTTGAAGGCCTCGGCAGCGGCGATGATTGCGGCCGAGGCATCGGCACCGTCTTCCAGCACAAGCGAGATGCGGATCATGTCGCGATCGTTCTCGCGCGTTACCACGGCCTGCGCGGCCTTTGCGCCCGGCGTACCGATGACAACTTCTTCGATCACGCGCGGATAAACGAAAATCTCGCGCACTTTGACCGCTGCGCCGACTCGGCCCTGCAGTGCAGAAATTCGGCTGACGGTGCCATCCGCGTTACTCCCCAGCGCAAAGGCGCTGTCTCCGGTGCCAAACCGAATCATCGGCCAGGTGGCATCGCGCGCGGTCACAACAACCTCACCCGGTTCCCCGTGAGCGACCTGTTCTCCACTGATCGGATCGCAGATTTGCACCACGCGGTCGGGATGAACCACATAGCCGTCGCCGCCATCCTCATAGCCGACAAGGCCCAAATCCGCAGTGGCATAGGCAGCCCAGGTCGACACGCCATAGTCTGCCTCGATCCGGCGGCGCTTGGCCATCCAGTCGCCCATCTCACCACCGAGGAAGGCCGTTTTCACCTTCCAAGCGTCGCGGCCATAGGTTTCGATCACCTTGTCCGCCAGCGTCAGGAAAAACGCGGTGGATGCGCAGATCGAAGTGACGCCGGTTTCGACGATGATCTGCGCCTGAAGCTCGGTATTGCCGACGCCGCCGGGAATTACGGTGGCCCCGGCGGCCTGTGCCGCTTCGTCGAACAAAAGCCCCGCCGGCACGAGGTGATACATCCAGGTGTTCAGAATGATGTCGCCCGCACCCACGCTGGCCGATCTGAATAGAAGGTCCAAGCCGTGGCCACCGCCGCCCGAAAGCGACGGCTCGAAGATCGGGCCGGGCGACACGTAGATCCGGCCGACATCCTTTAGATCGGCAGCGAGAAACCCGCCGAAGGGCGGATTGGCGCGCTGGAGCTTGAGAAGCTCTTCCTTCTTCATCACCGGCAGCCGTGACAGATCTGCCAAGGACCTGACGGCCGCCGGATCGAATCCGGCAGCCGCAAATCGTGATTTCAGCCCAGATGCCCTTTCGGCTGCGGCGGCATAGGCTTGAGCTATGTCCTTGTAGATGTCTTCAGACATGATCATGCCTCCCTGTTCAGTCGTGGCTTAAAGCGGGCAGTCCTTGCGGAAGTTCGGCGCGCGCTTCTCGCGATGCGACAGTACCCCTTCCTTGACGTCTTCGCCCATGAACCCGAGCATTTCAAGCGCAGTCGAGGCATCGAAGATCGGGCCAGCCTGGCGCAGCCAGTTGTTCAGCGAATATTTGGTCCAGCGGATCGCGCTTTGCGAGCCGTTGGCGAGCTCGACGGCCGTATCCAAAGCGATTTGCTGCAACTCGTCATCTTCGACGCACATTGACACTAGGCCGATGCGCTCGGCCTCTTCGCCCGAAACCGGCTTACAAGTCATCAGATAGTATTTCGCCTTGGCCATCGAGGTCAGCAATGGCCAGATGATCGCCGCGACATCGCCAGCGGCAACGCCCAGACGCGGGTGACCATCGACGATCTTGGCCTTCTTACCGGCGATCGAGATGTCGGCCAGGATGGCCACCACAAGGCCGGCACCGGCGGCAGGGCCGTTGATGGCGGAAATAATCGGCTTGTTGCAGTTGATGATGTTGTAGACGAGGTCTTTGGCCTCTTTCCACGTCTTCATGATCTCGTACGAATTGCCGATCATGTTTTCGATCAGGCTGAAATCGCCGCCGGCCGAGAATGCCTTGCCCGCGCCGGTGACTATGACCGCATTGATGTCGGGGTCACGATCGATATCGATCCACATATCTGTCATCTGAGTGTGGGTTTCCGCATCTACGGAATTGAAGGTCTCAGGGCGGTCGAACGTGATGCGCAGGACGCGATCAGCCGGGTAGTCGAATTTCATCTTGTGATATTTTGCGTAACGATCGGACATGGTTCTTTTCCTCCTCAGGGTATTAGGTTCAGTCAGGCAATCCGAGAACGGCCTTGGACAGGATGTTTCGCTGGATCTCGTTCGACCCTCCATAGATCGTCGTCGGTCTGGCCTTGTAGAAACTCGCAAGGACATCGACGCTTACATTGCCGACCTGAAGCGGGCCGACGGTGCCGCCATCGGGTCCGGCTGCCTCGATCATCAGCTCGGTGATGCGCTGAAAGCACTCGGTCACCCAGATCTTGAGCATCGAGACATCGGCGCCCAGCGTTTCGCCGCGCTTCAGTTGGTCGGCGAAACGGGAGTAAAGCGCCGCGTGATCCTCGACATCAAGCGCGGCTTGCGCAAAGCGGTCGCGGAACACAGGATCGTCAAAAGCGCCACGGCCCCGTGCGAAGCTCTCAAGCTGCCCCAACGCGTTCTGGGCCAGGCTGGGCGAGCCGATGAAGATGCGCTCGAAGCTCAGGAGCGCCTTGGCCATGGTCCAGCCCTTGTTCAACTCGCCCACGAGGTTTTCGCGGGGTGTACGGGCATTGTCGAAGAAAACCTCGCAAAATTCCGTTTCCCCCGAAAGCGTGGTGATCGTGCGCACCTCGACACCCGGTTGATCCATCGGCGCAAGGACAAAGCTGATTCCCTGTTGTTTTTTGGGCGCGTCCGGATCGGTGCGGACCAGCATGAAGATGTGCGTGGCGTCATGCGCCATCGTGGTCCAGATCTTCTGTCCGTTTATGACAAAGTCGTCGCCGTCAATCTCTGCGCGTGTGCGCAGGTTGGCCAGATCGGACCCGGCACCGGGTTCCGAATACCCTTGGCACCAGATGTCTTCGCAACTGAGGATTCGCGGCAGCCAATAGTTTTTTTGTTTCTGAGTGCCGAACTTGATGATCAGGGGGCCGACCATCTGCACACCCATGTCTCGACCACGATTGACACCCCAGCGCTGCTGCTCTTCGTAGAAGATCAGCAGCTTGGCGGCATTCAGCCCCATACCGCCGTATTCCGCGGGCCAGGCCGGCGCAACCCATCCCTTGGTGTGCAGCTTGCGATGCCAATGTTCAATCTCGGCGAACTTGGGGCGGTGCGGCAGATGGCGCAGCTCTTCGGGGTACTCGGCCTCGAGGAACCCGCGCACCTCTTTGCGGAATTCCGCATCGCTCATTGCGTTCCAGTCGGTCATTGTGCGGCCCCCTCTTCTTCGCGCGCGTCAAACCAGATCCGACGGTGATAGGCGTCGTCGCCCAGCCAGGCCGACAGCACCAGCGCCCGGTTCAGATAAAGCCCGATATCGAATTCATCGGTGTAGCCGACCGCGCCGTGCAGCTGGATGGCGTCGCGGGTGACTTTCCTGGCGGCCGTGACCGCCCGTGCCTTGGCCCGGCTGGCCAGACGTGCGCGGATACTTGCGTCCGTTTCGCTATCCATCCGCATCAGAACTTCGCGCACTGCGGCCTGCGCGACCTCGCACATCACGTTCAGGTCGACGGCGCGGTGCTGGATGACCTGGAAGGATCCGATCGGCTTGTCGAACTGCTCGCGCGTCTTGATGTAGTCGAGCGTAATCTCGAAGGCGCGCTGGCTCAGGCCGACAAGCTCGGCTGCGGCAAGCGCCGTTGCGTCGGCCACAGCCTCGGACAGCGCTCTCTGAACCGCGGCACCGCAGGCCAGCTCCGCAGCCGGCGTTCCTGAAAAGGAAAGCTCGCCCAAGGAACTGCCATCGGCCTGCGCCCGCCTGGTCGTAACAAGCCCATCCGCGCTGGCCTCGGCCAGAACCAGAACCGGGCCACCATCTGCTTCGGCTACAACAAGGAAACCCTGCGTTTCTGCCGCGCCAACCACCCAGGCCTTGCCGCCGGTCAGCTTTCCGTCCGCATACCGGCAGGTCGCATCAGCGGGAGCGCCGCCCGGACCACGTTCCTGCCAGGCAACGGCCAGCGATGCCTCGCCGCCGATAAGCTGTTCCAGCTTCGGATGCTCCGGGCAAAGGCGGCGCAGAAGGCCTAGGCCAAGACCAATCGTCGCCACGACCGGTTCCGGGGCGATCACGCGGCCGACCTCTTCGGCGATAACGCCACCGGCAGCCAGGCCCATGCCAAGCCCCCCTTGTTCTTCGGGCACGGCCACGCCAAAAACACCGGCTTCGGCCAATTTCCGGACCATACCCGGGTCAAATTCGCCCCCGGCATCGCGGAGCTTTCGCGACCGTCCACTTCCGCCCGCGCGGTCAAACAGCGTGCGCGCGCTTTCGCGCAGCAGGCGAAGGTCTTCTTCTTGTTCGCTGGATTGCATATCAACCTGTGTCATTTCGTTTTCGCTTCATCATCAATGGGACGTCAGCTGAAAGAACCACCTCGCCATTAGGGTTCCTGACGCTGAGCGTATAGTGCAAAACACCTCGATCTGGCTTGCTTTTGGACGGCGTGACCGAGTTGATCGTCATTTCGATATCGAGGGGTTCATCCGGGCGGACAGGCAGCAGCCAGCGCAGATTCTCGAAGCCCATGCCGCCGATATTGGCCACATTGACCAACAATTCCGTCACGACAGGTTTGAACACCTCAAGCAGGGTCTGAAATCCCGAGGCGATCAGGCTGCCATGTATCGCGGTCGCATAGTCTTCGTCGGTGTGCAGCCGTTGCGGGTCCCACTCCTGGGCAAAGGCCTTTATGGACTGTGAGCTCATCGGGGCGCTGCGAAAGTGAAAGACCTGGCCCGACTCGAAATCGTCAAGATATTTCAAGTGGCCCCCTCCTTTGCGAAACCTGAATCATACCCGCTCGAATCTTTGGAGATTCTCACCCGGTTGAACTCTTCCAGTTTCGGGTAGGTTTCCTTGAAGGCCGTCAGGAATTCCGTCATCGGCGCATCGACATAAAGACCCCGGTCGTTCACATATTCCATGTGGCGCTGGTCTTTCTCGTCGAATTCGTGGAAAAGAGCATCGTGATAGCCGTCAAAAACCAGAGGCTTGACCCCGAATCTTTCACACAGCTCTATGTTGAAAGCGGGTGTGACCTTATAGGATTCACCACCCAGCCACAGTTGAACATAACCGTGATAGATAAAGAGATCGGTCCCCATCAGCTCCTGCAGCTTGGGAGTATTCAGGTGGTTGCGCACATCCGCGAATCCCAAAGCGGCGGGGATACCGACGGCGCGCAGACAGGCCGCAAGTAGGATTGCCTTGGGGACGCAGAAGGCTGCCTCCGCCCCGGCGATCCGGCTGGCACGATAAGAATCTTCATCCAGCGCAAAACAATACGGGTCGTAACGGATATCGTCGCGAACCGCTTCGAACAGGCGGATCGCCTTATCTCGATTGGTCGCGTCCACAGGAAGATCGCGCAAAGCCGATGTGATGAAACCCTGCACTTCGAGGCTGTCGCTCTCGACAAAGTGCGCGGGCAAGACAAAGCGCGCAGCTTCTGTCGGCAGGTCGTCGTGGGGTTGGGCCAATGGACCTCTCCATCTTTTTCTAACAAATGTTAGATTACAATCTGAAAACCTGCGGGTCAACGAGATTTATTCTGTTTTTCGCAAGTCCTGGCCAAAGCGGGTATTGTCTTCCCCCAAAGCCGCAGCACGACCGGCCGAAGTTGCCGCACAACGGAATTCCGGAGCAATTGGCAGCGGCAGCGCCGGTACCTCCCGACCAGAAATGTTCAGCTTCCGCGCGAACACGCCGCGTGCGATAAAATGCGGATCGGCCGCAGCTTCGGCTGGCGTTTTCACGACGGAACAACAACAGTCCGCAGCGGCCAGCAAAGACTCCCAATGGGTCGAGGGATGGTCGCCCAGACGACGCGCCACTTCCGCAACACTGGCATTGGGGTCGGACCAGTCATCACGAAGCTCCTGCGGCAGGCCGATGACATCGCAGAACAACTGCCAGAACTTTTCCTCGATCGCCCCGACGGCGATCTGACGGCCGTCCGCCGCGGTATAGAGACGATAGCGCGCTAGGCCGCCGGTCAGACGGCTGCTGCCGCTTGCGATGTCATTGCCGGCGATCACGCCATCTGCTTGGGCCCAGTAGGCAAAGGCAAACGCCCCCTCGGACATGGCGATATCCAGATGCGTTCCCTGACCGCTTGCCTGCCGCGCAATCAGGGCCAGCAGGATATTGACCACCGCCGGATAGGTTCCGCCCCCGATATCAGCGACCAACCCGAAGGGCATGGTTGGCTGCTGATCCGGTCCCCGGCTCAGCGACAGAATCCCCGCATCGCCCACATAATTGAGATCGTGCCCGGCAGTCGAAGCCTTCGGGCCGGTCTGTCCATAACCGGTGATCGAACAATAGATGAGACCGGGATTGATCTCGCGCACGGCCTCGTATCCCAGACCGAGCCGGTCCATCACTCCGGGGCGAAATTGCTCTACCAGAACATCGGCCTTTTCAAGCAAAGGGCGCAGAACATTCATTGCGCCCTTTGACTTGAGGTCGATTGCCACCGACCGCTTGCCGTGATTCAAAACAGCGAAGCCAATGCTCTCCCCGTCTATTTTCGGCGCGGTCAGGCGTGCGTCCTCACCCGTGCCCGGACGCTCGAACTTGATAACCTCGGCCCCGGCTTCGGATAACATGAGCGTGGCCATCGGGCCGGGAAGAAGGGTGCTGAAATCCAGCACCAAGATATCCTTGAGCGGCTGTGTCATCCTCCCTCCCTCACGCGAAACGCGCAGCCCCATTGTTTAGAACCACCACGTCGCGGGCCGGGATCGAAGCGCGGAACCGGGCCTCGCCACCCTCTTCCCAGATCTCAAACCGCACGGTCTCGCCGGGATAGACCGGGGCGGAAAACCGCACGTCCAGCCCGACAAGCCGGGCGGCGTCATAATCGAGCAGCGATTTGAGGATCGCCCGCGCCGCCAGACCATAGGTCGCAAGGCCGTGCAGGATCGGGCGGTCGAACCCGACCGAACGCGCCACATCCGGGTCGGCATGAAGCGGGTTCATGTCACCGCTAAGGCGGTAAACCAGCGCCTGGCGCGGCAGTGTTTCGATATCGCAGACATGATCGGGCGCGCGGTCGGGCAAGGCCGCCGGGGCCGGGCCGGGCCTGTTTTCGCCACCGAACCCACCATCGCCACGGCAGAAGGCCGACATCGCCACGCGAGCCAGCTTTTCGCCGCTATCGGCATTGATGATGTCGCGGCTCTGGTAGATGACGGCACCTTTGCCCTCGCCCTTGTCGGAAATAAAGTCGATCCGGCTGCGGCCGATGATGTTGCCGTTCACCGGCAGCGGCTTGTAGATGTCTAGCCATTGTTCACCATGCAGCACCTTCTGCCAGTTCACGCCGGTCTTGGGGTCGCGCAGCCAGAAGCCCGGGTACCCCATCGTGACCGCCATTGAGGGAACCGCCCTCAGCCCAGCTTCATAGACAAAGGCCAACTCTTTCCTGTCGGTCGGATCCTCGCCAAACCCGAGGCCGAGCGCATAAAGGATCGTATCCCGCTCGGTCAGTGTCTGCTCGATCTCTTCGAAGTCCCAGTTCGATAGCGCGTCGAAATCCAATGGCATGATCTTTCCTCCCTGGTTTGTTCTTAGAGGGTGTTTTGCGAACCCAAGATTGCCGTGACCTGACTGGACAGCACACCGCCGTTCCCATGGGCCAGCGCCAGGTCGACATCCCTCAACTGAATGCCGGGCGCATCGCCACGGATCTGCCGCGCCGCCTCGATCACGGTGAAAATGCCATACATGCCGGGGTGCACACAGGACAGACCCCCACCATTGGTATTCACCGGCAAGACCCCGCCCGGCGCGATGCGCCCGCCCTCGACAAAGGCACCGCCCTCGCCCTTGGCACAAAAGCCGAGATCTTCCAGAAACAGGATCGTATTGATGGTGAACGCATCGTACAGCTCGACCACCTGAATGTCAGCGGGCGACACGCCAGCCGCGTCAAAGGCGCGTGCGCCCGACTCGCGAGCGGCGGTCACGGTGAAATCCTTCATCTGCGATATTTGCCGGTGCGAGCTTTCCGCCGCGCTGCCCAAAACGTAAACCGGGGCCTTCGGGAAGTCCTTGGCGCGGTCGGCGCGAACCATCACGATCGCCCCGCCGCCATCGGTGACAAGACAACAATCGCGCACCGTCAACGGATCGGCCACCATACGCGCGCCCAAAACATCCTCAAGACTCAGCGGGCCGCGCTCGAATGCCTCAGGGTTGTGCTGCGCCCAAGCCCGCGCGGCCACGGCCACATCGGCCAGCTGTTCGCGGGTGGTGCCAAATTCATGCATGTGCCGTGCCGCCGCCATCGCATAGGCGGAAATCGGATAGCGCGGATTATACGGCGCCTCATAGGCGGGCGGGCGCGATGCCGTCACAAGCCTGCCCGACGCGGTGCGCTGGTTGGAGCCATAAACGATCAGCGCCACATCACACAGGCCGGCCTCCAGCGCCATTGTGGCGGAGGTCAAGTAATTCACGAAGGACGAACCGCCCGTCATGGTGCCGTCGATGAACCTGGGCTGAATACCCAGATATTCGGCCGCCATCAGCGCCGGCATGCTGTCTTCCATCATGGTGCAGAACAGACCGTCCACATCAGACAGCTTCAGCCCCGCATCGCCAAGCGCCGCAAGCGCGGATTGCGCCATGACATCATAGGCCGTAAGCCCATGCGCCTCGCCAAAACCCGCGTGCCCGGTTCCCACAATGGCGGATTTTCCCCGAAGTTTGGGTGTCATGGCCTATACCTCCGCCGGTTTGAACAACACGGCCGGTTGCCCCTCGGCCCCGCCCACGAAGGCGGTCACGACCATGTCGATGACAATGTCACGGGGGGCAATGCCCTCGACTCGGCTCATCATCCGAACGCCTTCCTCCAGTTCCACCACGCACACGTTATAGTCGCCGCCGCGCTCGAGCTTCTGACGCACGACAGTGGTAGTATGGACCCGGCCCTTACCGCTGGCGGGATGCCAAGAGATCGCGGTCCCATGGCAGTGCGGACACAAGACCCTTGGAAAGAAATGATAGGCTCCGCAATCATCGCATCTGGGCAGCACGATCTCTCCGTTTGTCAGCGCGCGTTGGAATATCTGGTCTGGTCCTGTGGCGTCCGGCACCGGCATTCTCCTCAAATGGCCCATTCCTGGTTAATCGTATTGATTATGTTTCTAACACCTGTTAGATTCTGTCAAGCTCCTAGGATCACGTGAGAGAACGCCATGTCAAGTTCAAATTCAGCGCCCCTTTCCGGCAAGCTCGTCATCGCGCTCGAACAGGCGGTGGCGGCGCCTTTTTGCTCTTCGCGGCTTGCCGATGCCGGTGCGCGGGTGATCAAGGTCGAACGCAAGGGCGTGGGCGATTTCGCGCGCGCCTATGATACTGTTGCCAACGGCGAAAGCGCCTATTTTACATGGCTGAACCGGGGCAAGGAATCGGTCGCACTAGACATCAAAGCAGCAGAAGATCGCGATATCCTGCTGAAAATGCTGGAAAACGCGGATGTGTTCATCCAAAATCTTTTGCCGGGCGCCCTTGCAAAGCTGGGTCTGGATTCGACGACCTTGCGAGAGAAGTTCCCGCGGCTTGTGACCTGCGATATCACCGGATACGGTGAAGACGGCCCGATGCGCAACGCCAAGGCTTATGACCTTCTGGTGCAATGCGAAAGCGGCCTGGCATCGGTGACCGGCACGCCGGACGGTCCGGGGCGGGTTGGCGTGTCGGTCTGCGACATCGCCACGGGCATGACAGCTCATGCCGGGATCTGCGAAGCGCTGATCGGGCGTGAGCGCTCCGGCACAGGCAGCGGCGTTTCGGTGGCCATGTTCGACGTGATGGCCGACTGGATGTCGGTTCCGCTGCTCTATCACGACTATCTTTCCAAACCGACGCCCCGCGTCGGTCTTAACCACACGATGATCTGCCCCTACGGCGCCTATGAGTGCAGGGACGGCCAGCTTATCGTGATAGCCGTACAGCACAGCGGTGAGTGGGTGAGCTTTTGCGACAACATCCTTGGGGATACCGCCCTGGCAACCGATCCACGTTTTCACGACAACTCGACGCGGCTGCTGAACAAGCCCGCGCTCGAAGCGCTCATCAAGGCCGTGTTCGCCTCTCATGACCGCGCCGGGATGCTAAAGCGGCTTGACGCGGCGGGCATTGCATACGGGGCGGTGAACGATGTGGCGTCCCTGTCCGACCACCCCCAACTCGACCGGTCCGTCATCAGCACGCCATCTGGCGAAATCAACGTCCCTGCGCCCCCGATCCGGCGCAGCGTCGGAGAGACGACACTTGGCCCTTGCCCGGCTTTCGACGCAGACGGCAAAGCCATCCGCACCGAGTTCGACCCTCGTCATAAAACAGGATACGCGCGTAAATGACCGCTGCGCAGAAACCCGCGATCCTTGATGGCGTGAAGATTGTCGATCTTACTTCTGTTGTTTTCGGGCCTTTGGCCACGCAAATGCTGGGCGATCTGGGGGCCGATGTGATCAAGGTGGAAAGCCCCGAGGGAGATCTTTTGCGCCAGGTCCAGCCGTCCCGCAACAAGCTGATGGGTGCCGCCTTTCTGGGTGCAAACCGCAACAAACGCAGCGTCATTCTAGACCTCAAGACGCCAAATGATCGCGATCGGCTGCGCAAGCTGCTGGCCGATGCCGATGTGATGATCTCCAGCATCCGGCCCGCGGCGCTTGCCAGATTGTCCCTTGACCCCGAAACGTTGCGCCGCGAGAATCCGAGACTGATTACGGTATCCGCCACCGGCTTTGGGCAGGACGGGCCCTATGCGGCCAAACCTGCCTTCGACGACATCGTCCAATCGGTCTCGGGGTTGGCCAGCTTGGCATCATTGCGCGATCCCGAAGCTGCGCCGGCCTATGCCCCGACGATCCTTGCCGACAAGCTTGGCGGCGTCACTGCGGCCTATGCTGTCATGGCCGCCTTGTTCCATCGTGAGCGCACGGGCGTGCCCCAGCATGTCGAAGTGCCGATGTTTGAGACGCTGACGTCGTTCCTGCTGACCGAACATATGGATGGTGCCACATTCGAGGACAACCCGCAAGATTTCGGCTATGCCCGCATGCTTGTCCCTCATCGCCGCCCGGTTCAGACTTCGGACGGGTTTATCACTATTCTGCCCTACACCAACGTTCAATGGGCACGCTTTTTCAAGGCAGTCGGGCGGGAAGACATGCTCGGCCACTTGTGGGTGACCGACATGGACACCCGCAGCCGCAACATAGGCGCGGTTTACGATATGGTGGCGCAGCTCGCGCTGACACGGACCACAAAAGAATGGCTTGCCCTGATGGAGCAGGCCGATATTCCCGCCATGCCAGTCCGAAACCTGTCAGATCTGCCCAGCGACCCCCATCTTGCCGCCACCGGTTTCTTTCAGCAGATTGCTCATCCAACGGAAGGTGCCATCTGGACAACACGCCCACCGGTTCGATTTTCGGCAACCCCGGCGCGACACGACCACCGACCAGCCCCTCGGTTGGGCGAGCACAGCGAAGAGATCTTGGGCCCGGCCGAAGAGTAACCCCACCCGGACCGATCAGACATCCAGCGAACGAGCGATCAGTTCCTTCATGATTTCGTTGGTGCCGCCATAAATCATCTGCACCCGGCTGTCGGCGTAAAGACGCGCGATCGGGAATTCCATCATGTAACCGTATCCGCCATGCAGTTGCAGACATTCATGCATGACTTCGTTCTGCGTCTGACTGCCCCACCATTTCGCCATTGACGCGGTGGCGGCATCAAGCTCGCCAGCCTCTATTCGGGCAATGCCGTCATTGACGAAGCTACGCAGCAGTTCGGCTTTGGTCTTGCATTCCGCCAGTTTGAACCGCGTGTTCTGGAAATCCATGATCCGCTTGCCGAACGCCTTGCGATCCTGAACGTATTTTACGGTCTCATCGATCGCGAAGTCGATGAAACCAAGCGCGGTGATTCCGATCATCAATCGCTCCCAGGGCAATTGCTTCATCAGCTGATAGAACCCCTGCCCTTCCTCAGTACCTAGCAGGTTGGCTGTGGGGACGCGCACATCCTCAAAAAACAGCTCGGCCGTGTCAGAGCCCTTCATGCCAAGCTTCTTTAGGTTCCGCCCACGCCGGAATCCTTCTGCGTCCTTGGCCTCCAGAACGATCAGCGACACACCCTTGGCCCCTGCGCTTCTGTCCGTCTTGGCCACCACTACGACTATGTCGGCGGTATGACCGTTGGTTATGAAAATCTTCGACCCGTTGATCTTGTAGTGATTGCCGTCTCGTTCTGCATAGGTCTGAACGCTCTGAAGGTCCGAGCCGGTGCCCGGTTCTGTCATGGCGATAGCGGCGACGCTTTCACCGCTAATCAACCGCGGCAGCCACTTTTTCTTTTGCTCTTCACTGCCGTAGGTGTTCAGATAGTGAATTACGATGCTCTGGATGCCGTAACCCCAGCCGGTATCTCCGGTGCGCCCTTGTTCATAGACAGTGATCGCGTCAAACCCAATACCGCCCCCGAATCCACCATACTCCTCCGCAATGGATCCGCCCATGACGCCCTGCTCGCCGACGACCTTCCAGAACTCTCGGTCGACGATGCCTTGTGACGCCCATTTGTCGACATTTGGCGCCATCTCGGCATCAAAAAGTTTGCGGGTACTCTCCGCGAACATCTTGTGTTCATCGGAAACCCAGTTTGGGGAGTTCTTGATCAGAGACATGTTTTTTTCCTACAAAGGCGACTTGATCTGTTGAAATCTATCAGGTGTCTTGTCTTGAAAATGAGGAGGAACAGGTTCAAGCGATGCGTCAGATTAAGCAAATATCCTCCCAAGAGCCGGTTCCCCTACTGGTTGCTCCCGTTCATGATAAGCTCCGCGCAAGGCGGACCTTTCAAACGCTGTGCGCCCCGAATCAACTGAGTTTCTCGATCAATTCCGGCACCGCGGTGAAAAGATCCGCGACAAGGCCGTAGTCGGCGACCTGGAAGATCGGGGCTTCTTCGTCCTTGTTGATGGCGACGATGATCTTGCTGTCCTTCATGCCGGCCAGATGCTGGATCGCGCCAGAGATGCCCACCGCGACATAAAGATCCGGCGCCACGACCTTGCCGGTCTGGCCCACCTGCCAGTCGTTGGGGGCATAGCCTGAGTCGACCGCGGCGCGGGACGCGCCGACGGCGGCACCCAGCTTGTCGGCCAGCTTCTCGATCAGGGCGAAGTCGGCTTCCGAGCCGACACCGCGCCCACCGGACACGACCACGCCTGCGCTGGTCAGTTCGGGGCGGTCCGAGGCGGCTACCTTGTCTTCGACCCATTCGGACAGGCCGGGATTGTCACCCGTGGCAATGGCCTCAACCGAGGCAGAGCCGCCCATCGGGGCCAGATCGAAGGTCGAGGTGCGGATCGTCATGACCTTGACGCTGTCAGTGGATTTGACGGTCTGGATCGCGTTGCCTGCATAGATCGGACGTTCGAACGTGTCTGCATCGACCACGCCCACGACGTCGGACAGGATCATGACATCCAGCAGAGCGGCGACGCGCGGCATGATGTTTTTCGCATCCGTCGTGGAGGGGGCCACGATATGCGAATACCCCGAGGCCATGCTGGCGATCAGCGCGGCGACGGGTTCAGCCAGACGGTGCCCATAGAGCGCGTCTTCGGCGACAAGCACCTTGGAGACGCCTGCAATCTTGGCCGCCTCATCCGCGGCACCCTTGGCCGATGCGCCGGTGCAGAGCACGGTCACTTCGCCCAATTGCTTGGCCGCAGTGACGGCCTTGGCGGTGGCGTCCAGCGCCAGCGTGCCATCGGTTACTTCACCAATCAGAAGAACAGCCATTATACAGCCCCCACTTCCTTGAGTTTCGCCACAAGCTCATCGACCGAGCCCACCTTGATGCCTGCCGCGCGCGCTGCGGGATCCGTGGTCTTGACCACGGTCAGGCGCGGGGTGACATCGACGCCGTAATCGGCGGCGGTCTTTTCATCGAGTTGCTTTTTCTTGGCCTTCATGATGTTCGGCAGCGATGCGTAGCGCGGCTCGTTCAGGCGCAGGTCGGCGGTGACGATGGACGGCAGCTTGACCTTGATCGTTTGCAGACCGCCATCCACTTCGCGGGTGACCAGCGCGTGATCGCCCTGAATGTCCAGATGCGAGGCGAAAGCCGCCTGCGACCAGCCCAGCAGGGCCGAGAGCATCTGGCCGGTTGCGTTCATGTCATTGTCGATGGCCTGCTTGCCCGCGATCACCAGACCGGGGGCTTCCTCGGCGATGACGGCTTTCAGGATCTTGGCCACGGCCAGCGGTTCGATGTCGTTGTGAACATCGTCCGTAGCCACGACCAGAATGGCGCGGTCGGCGCCCATGGCCAGCGCGGTGCGCAGGGTTTCCTGCGCTTGCTTGACGCCGATGGAAACCACCACGACCTCATCAGCCTTGCCCGCTTCCTTGAGCCGGATCGCCTCTTCCACCGCGATCTCGTCGAAAGGGTTCATGGACATTTTGACATTGGCGAGATCGACACCGCTTCCGTCCGCCTTGACGCGGACCTTCACGTTGTAGTCGATCACACGTTTGACAGGCACGAGTACCTTCATTGGCGTGGTCTCCCTTGAGTTCTTCGATATGGTTTCGACCGACTTATCGGTCCGTGAATTGGGGTTTGCGCTTCTCCGAAAACGCTTTCATAGCTTCGGGAAAGTCATGCGCGCACAGCAGAACACTTTGGCAGTCACGCTCGATGTCCAGAGCCTCAAGATAACTACATTCCGCCGACGCGCGCATCACACGCTTGGCGGTTTGAACGCCGAACATCGGATGCTGTGCAATCTCGCGCGCGATCTCAAGCGCGCGGGCCTCGACCTGTCCGGCCGGCACACATTCCTCGACGACGCGCAGGTCGCGGGCGGTGCGCCCGTCGATCTCGCGCCCCGTGAGAACAAGCATCCGCGCCACGCCCGCGCCGGCGCGTTGCTGAAGAAGCCAGCTCGACCCGGTGTCAGGGCAGCCGCCGACACGGGCAAAAACCTCGCACAGCCGGGCATCTTCGGCCGCTACGACGATATCCGCCGACAGGGCCAGGCTCAGGCCGGCACCGAAGGCGACACCGCAGACGGCGGAGATCAGGGGTTTCCGAAAGAGATACGCGGCGCGCCCGCCATCATGAACCTTGTCCACCATTTCCGATGTGGCTCTCGCGCCTTTGGCAATCTCAGACTGAAAGCCGACCAGATCCCCACCGCTGCTGAAATGATCGCCACCGGTCATGACAACTGCGCGTAGCGTGTCGTCCCGCTCCGCCTGCCGCAGGCATGTTACGAGATCCTCGACAAACCCGATGCTGTAGGGGTTACGTTTCCCGGGCTGGGTAAAGCGTAGGATGCCGATGGGGCCGTCCCGGTCTAGGCGCATCAACTCGGTCATGCCAATCTCCCTCAGGTTCCGGTCCACACCGGGGCGCGCTTTTCGGCGAATGCTCTGGGGCCCTCGATTGCGTCATTGCTGGCGTAAACGACCTCGTGCAGGCGCTTACCTTCTTCCAGACCGCCTGCGCAGCCCAGATCCATGGTGGCGCGAACGCCGCCTTTGGCGGCGATCACGGAAAGCGGCGCGCCCCCGGCAATCCGCTTGGCGAGATCCAACGCCCGCGCGCGCACCGCGTCCGGCGTATCCTCGAGATAATTGGTGAACCCGTAATCATGCAGTCGCTCAATCGGCATCAGATCGCCGGTCAGAAGGATTTCCATGAGAATGGGTTGCGGCAGCATCGACAGCGCCGGCGCCGCCCAAGGCGACCCCCGGCCAATCTTCACCTCTGTAATACCAACCTTTGTTCCCTTGAGGCCGACGCGCAGGTCGCAATTGAGGGTCAGCATCATGCCCCCCGCCATCAGCGATCCAGTCATCGCGGCGATGATCGGCTTCTTGCAGGCGCGCATGGTTTCATGAAACGGGTCACGCATTTTCGTCAGAATATCGACTCCTTCATCACGCGCTATCTGCGAAGCTTCCTTCAAATCCAGCCCGGCACTGAAGACACCGCAATCGGTCGAGGTAAGTATCGCCACGCGGACGGTGTCATCCGCTCCGATTTTCTTCCAAGCATCTGTCAGCCCGTTCGTTGCGTCCACAGACAACGCGTTCTTGCGCTCGGGCCGATTGATACAGACGGTCGCGATTCCGTCTTCAATTGTAAGCTTGATCGGGCTCATGGTTTCCACTTCGTTTCTCCAGCATCGTTTTAACTTGAACACGCGGTTGTTGCTCCCCCGCGACATGATCGCCACGGGGGAGCTGCCATCTATTCGACAGTGAACTTCGCCGAGCTTTCCTTGATCACTTCCCACACCACATCGATGTAGTCCGCGCTCCAGTCGGTCAAAGGAACCCAGTTTGCCCCGTCCCATTGTTCAATGCGTGTCTTGCCACCGCCACCGTGATCCTGGGGCGTTACGGTCACAGGGGCCATCAAGCCATTGGCGTCGAAGTTTTCTATCGCCTCGTAGCCCGATTTCATGCTCTCGGGCGTCAACGGCCAACCGTTCTCCTGGATCGCAAGCCGAGCAGCTTCGAAACCCGTCGTATAGACCGCAAGGCCGAGATTGTAGTATACGTCACGAACCAGGCTTTCCGGCCCACTGCCCTTTCCGTTTGCATAGTAGGTGTCGAGCATCGTCTTGACGATCGGCACGTCTTGCCCGCCGGCCACGTTAGTCCCGCGCAAGATGCCTTTTGCCTCTTCCGCGCCGATGTTATTTATATCGACCTCGTTCATCCAGTTCACCGACAAGTAGCGGTCGATTGGGAAACCGTTACGACGCATTTCCTTGGACGCAACAACATGCCCACCGGCCAATAGCCAGCTGATCACATAGTCAGGCTTGTCTCGGCGAATCTTGCTCCATGCGCCGGACTGATCCGACCCCGGCAGCGGAACCGGATAGAGTTCCAGTTGGAAGCCTTCCATCTCGGCAAGCGTCTTAAGAATCTCGATCGGCTCCTGCCCGAAAGGATAGTCCAGATAGATGAAGCCGATCTTGGCATCGCTCAGATCGCCCCCCATTTGGCCCTTGATGAAGGCAACATCGTTCGCCGCCTGCTGCCAATAGGTCGGACCGACAGGGAAGACCCATCCGAAAACCTCGCCGTCGACTGCGTCACCACGGCCGACGAAAGATTGCATCAAAATGTTTCCATCCTTCATGGCACGCGGCAAAGCCGCGTTCGTGACCGGCGTAGACAGGAAGTTGTAGATAAAAACGCCCTCACGCTTCAGCTGCTCATAGCATTCCACGCCCCGCTGCGGCTCATTGCCGTGGTCGCGCACGATGATTTCAACCGGGTGCCCCTCGATGCCACCGTTTTCATTGGTGTACATCGCAAGATCTTGGGCCGCCTGTGCGACCTGTGGCGAAATGAATGTGTATGACTTGCTGAGGTCAAAGCAGAGGCCGAACTTGATCGGCTCATTTTCCTGAGCTGATGCGATCGCCCCGCTGGTTGCCAACGCAGCGGCGATGGCAATAGTCCATACTTTCCGTTTGGTTTTCATGTTTCTCTCTCCCGTTGTTGAACGCAGGGCTCATAGTTCCAATACTGATTCTCAGCCCCACGCATTTTGCGTTCAGTTGCCATTCTTCATTCCCCGTACTTCGAAGAACTTTCCCTAACGACGTCCCAAACAACTTCTCCGTACGCCGCGATCCAGTCAGTCTGCGGAACCCAGGTTTCGCCATCCCACATCTCGATACGCGTCTTGCCGCCGCCGCCGTGATCCTCGGCTGTGACCGTGATTGGTGCCATCAGACCGTTGGCGTCGTAGTTTTCCAGCGACTCTAGGCCCTTTTTATAGGATTCCGCCGTGATCGGCATCCCCTCCATGTCTGCGGCCCTGCGGGCAGCCTCGAAGATGATCGAATACATCGCCAGACCTGTGTTGTAATAGACGTCCTGCGTGTTCACGAGCGGACCGGAGCCCTCTCCCTCGTCATAGAGTTTATTGATGATCTCCAGACGCAGGGGCACGTCCTGACCACCCACGACATTTGTGCCGCGCTTGAGCCCGGTGGCGGCCTCGGCGCCAATATTGGCGATGTCGACTTCATTCAGCCAGTTTACGGAAATATACTTGTCCATCGGAATGCGATTGCGTTGCATTTCCTTCGAAGCGACGACATGCGCACCACCAAGCATCCATGAGATCACATGGTCGGGATTGTCACGACGCATCTTCGACCATGCACCGGATTGATCGCTGCCCGGCAGCGGCACGGGGTAAAGCAGAAGTTCGAAACCCTCTTTCTCCGACAGCGTTTTGAGAATCTCGATCGGCTCCTGCCCGAACGGGTAGTCGAAATAAATGTAGCCGATCTTGACGTCCGAGAGATCGTCGTCATGTAGCTGCTTGATATATCCGATATCGTTTGCCACCTGCCCCCAATATGTCGGGCCGACGGGATAGACCCATTCGAAAACGGTTCCATCCACCGCATCGCCCCGACCCACCAGTGACTGCATCAGAATCCGCCCGTCTTCCATCGCGCGTGGCAGGATCGCCAAAGATACAGGCGTCGACAGCGTGTCGAAGACGAAAACCCCTTCCCGGCTCAGCCTGGAATAACACTCGATGCCGCGCTGTGGCTCGTTTCCGTGATCACGAACGATAACCTCTACCGGCTCTCCACCGATACCACCCTGCATGTTGATCAGCTTCGCCACATCCATCGCTGCCTGCGACACCTGCGGCGTGGCGAATGTATAGGCCTTGCTAAGATCATAGCAAACCCCGACCTTGAATGGCTCCGCCAGAGCCTGTGTTCCGGCCATCCAGCTCCCCATCATAGAAAAAACAGCTAGTGCCTTGGTAAGTTTCTTCATCTTTTCCTCCCTGAACAATCTCTGTCTAGTGACTTAACTCAGCCAACGCTTGCGTCGGCTGTAATGTTTGACATTGTGAAAGTTGGTACCTTCTCCGCCGCCAAGGTAGAATTCCTGGATGTCGGAGTTGGATTTGAGCGCCTCGGCTGTACCATGCATGACCACGCGGCCGTTTTCGATCAGATAACCTTCCGAAACGATTTCCAGCGCGGCCAAGGCATTCTGTTCAACCAAAAGCACCGACAAACCCTCCTCGCGGTTGATTTTTTGAAGGATGCCGAAAATTTCAGCCACCAAGAATGGCGCTAGCCCAAGACTCGGCTCATCGAGCATCAGAAGACTCGGTTGGGTCACAAGAGCTCGGCCAATGGCAAGCATTTGCTGTTCGCCGCCCGACAGATAACCCGCCTGCGAATTACGGCGCTCGGCAAGCCTGGGAAAATAGTCGTATATTTTATCCTTTTCCACACTCAATTCAGATCGGGACATTCCCATCGGTGCGGCCGCAGTCAGGTTCTCGTCTGGAGTCAGATGCTCGAAAACGCGCCGTCCTTCGATGACGTGACAGATGCCCATTTCGACACGTTTCTGCGCCAGCATCTCTGTGATGTCGGTCCCGTCAAACTTTATCTCACCCCGGCTGATATGGCCGCGTTCTGCCTTCAGAAGACCACTGATCGCCTTCAATGTTGTGCTTTTTCCGGCTCCGTTGGAGCCCAGAAGCGCGACCATTCCGCCCTTCGGCACCTGAACAGAAACGCCTTTGATCGCCAGCATTACGTTGTCGTACAGCACCTCGATGCTATTCATCGACAGAATGGACTGGCCTTGGGCTTTCTCTTGCATCGGCATTCCTCTTTACTTTCTGAGCTGATCGAAGGGCCAGGTCATAAGATAGTCTCTGATATTGCCGTAGAGTTTTCCGAGACCTAGCGGTTCGATCATGAGAATGATGACGATCAACGCGCCGTAGACCGCATTGGGGATATGAGCGAGCGTTTCCACATTGACCTGCATGCCGAGCTCTTCGCTCGCTGTCACGACGAGCCCGTTCACCAGCCCCGGCACGAGCAGGATCAACGCAACTCCGAAATAGGACCCGATGATGCTGCCAAGTCCGCCTACGATCACCATCGCCAATACCTGGATTGATACGTTTACCGAAAACTGTTCGGGTGCGGCCAGAAAGTAGAAGGTCGCTACCAGCAGGGCCCCGCTGACACCGGCAATGAAAGACGATGCCGCGAAGGCTAGGATCTTGTAGTAGAAGCTGTTTACGCCGAGGATCGCCGCAGCAAAATCCTTCTCACGCACTGCGACAAGTGCACGTCCCAGCCCAGTGCGCTTGAGGTTTAGCATGAAGATTGTGACCAAGACGCACCAGCCAAGTGCGACATAATAATAGCCGGCATCAGAGGTGATCTGCTGTCCTAACAGCGCCAAAGTTGGAGCCTGAAGTGATGCGTGTGACCCGCCGGAAATCGTTGGGGAGTGGGTCAATACCCAGTCCATCACGAATTGCATCGCGAGGGTCGTGAGCGCGAGATAAAGACCTTTGACCCGCAATGCGGCAAAGGCGAACAGACTGCCGATCACTGATGCCGCCAACCCGCCAATGACCAAGGCGATTTCCCAAGGCACCCCGAGCCGCACGGCGTGTATGGCCGAATAGGCACCAACGGCCATTACTGCGGCATATCCGAGATGGAGCTGTCCGGCCCAGCCTGTCACCAAGTTCAGTCCTAAAGCGGCGGCTGTCCAGATCAGCCAAGGCAAAATGTAACTGTTAAGGTAAAGTGACGGTAGGATAAACGGTGCCGCAAGTCCGATCAACAGAAGGAACACCGCCAAGTTCCGGTCTGCCGGAACTTTGAACATGCGGCTATCCGAGATCAAGCTGGAGTGGTAGACACCCGAGAGTCGATAGAACATTTTACACCCTTTCGATGTCGTGACGGCCGAACAGTCCGTGCGGACGGATCATGACCGTAAGAATCAGGACCGCGGCGACGATGAGTTCGCGGCTGCCGCCTCCGACAAGCGGATCAAGAAATTCCGCACCGACATTTTCGACTACGCCCAGAATGATACCAGCAACGATCGCGCCTAATATGCTGTCGAGACCACCCAGAACAGCGACAGTCAGACCCTTGAGAAGCAGAAGCGACAGTGCCTGATCGACACCCTGGATTTCGCCCCAAATGACACCTGCCGCCACAGCCACCACAGAAGCGAGGGCCCAGGACAGCCCGACACCGCGCTCGACCGAAATTCCGACAGACCATGATGCCATGTAATCATCCGCGATCGCCCGCAATTTGATCCCGGTCCGGGTTCGAAAGAACACCATGAAAGCGACGAACAGGGCAAGCGCAACGCCGGCGCCGACCAGATGGATGCGGCTGATGAAGATGTCGCCCAGGAACAATGGTTCATAGCTGACACCGAGTTCCATCGAACGCGACGTCCCACCCCAGATTGCAAGCGTTGTGCCCCGCAGGAAGATGTCGAGGCCAAGTGTCAGCATCAGGATCATGACGACCGGACGGCCCGCGAGACGCCGAAGCGCCACCCTTTCAATGCCAAACCCCAGACCGAACATGACGACCGCAGCAAGCGGAATAGCTAGCCATAACGGCATTCCCAGATCGCGCGCTAGGGCAAGAACCACATAAGCCCCGACCATTGTCAGCCCGCCCTGCGCCAGATTGGGCACCGAGGATGCCTTGTAGACCAGGACCAGGCCGATGGCAAAAAGTGAATACAACAGACCCGTCAGGGCACCGTTGATCGCAAGCTCTGATAAAAAAACCCAATCCATTTAAACCTCCCTTATGGGAAGGTTTCTTTCAACCTTCCCCATTTCTCCGGTCTCGTAAGCCACCTGGGCACTCACATGGACCTCGGCTGAACCGTCGTAGAGTGCCGCGATAACGTCGGCATAGCGTTCCTCTACGACCTTGCGACGCAATTTTCGGGTTCGAGTGATCTCGCCGTCGTCCGGGTCAAATTCCTTTGGAAGGCAGACAAAGCGCTTCAGGTGCAGTGGCTCGGTGACGGCCTTGTTTACCCGTTCGAAAGCCGGGCGTATTAGCGCCGCGACTTCGTCGCGCTGAGACAAATCTGAATAGGACACATATGGCACACCGTTCACCTCGGCCCAATGACCGACAGCTTCAAAATCCACGCAGATCATCGCAGTCAGCTCATCCCGCCCCGCTCCGACAACGGCCGCATCCTTGATATACGGACTAAATTTCAGCCGGTTCTCTATATAGTTTGGCACGTAGCGTTCACCGCCCGCCGTATGCATGACCTCGGAGACGCGCCCCAGAACCACAAGCTGGCCATTATCCTCCAGATAGCCGGCGTCACCGGTATGCAACCACCCGCTCACCAAGGCTTCAGCGCTCGCCTCCGGTTTGTTGAAGTAGCCATCAAACACGCTTTCCGAGCGCAAGAGAATTTCGCCGCTCTCATCGATCTTCACCTCGACACCGGGCGCGGGTTTACCGACGGTATGCAGGCGCACTTCGTTAGGGGCTTGCATCGCGGTGATCGCACTGTTCTCCGTCTGGCCGTAGAACTGGCGCAGCTTGATCCCGAGGGCGCGATAGAACACGAAGGTATCTTCGCCAATTGCCTCGCCACCGGTAAACGCACTCCTCAGGCGACTCATGCCGAATTGATCCTTGATTGGACCGAAAATGAGCGCCTCCCCCAGAAAACGGCCCAGTGGTTCCAACGCACCGCCACTGTGGCCGTTCAGCTTGCGCGTCTCGGCGGCAATCGCCCGGTCCATGAAGAAGTGGTAAAACCACTTTTTCAACGGGGTTGAGTTCTCCATGCCGACTTGGATCGTAGTTAACATTTGGTCCCAGCTCCTGGGTGCCGCCAAATAAAAGGTCGGTGCGATTTCCCGCATGTCCCGCACGACCGTTTCCTGCCTCTCCGGTACGTTCACTGTGAACCGGAACATCAGCGCCGCCGCCACCGTGATGGCATAATCGCCGACCCAGGCCATCGGGAGATATGCGAGGATGTCCTCATCCTCTCCGTACACTCCCGCCGCGTGGCCGTTGCGAGCTGCGGCAAGAACGTTTTTTTGGCTCAGTACGATACCCTTCGGTTTGCCCGTGGTTCCCGACGAATGCAGGAAGATTGCCGGGTCCTCGGGTTTTGCTCTGTTCAGAAGTTCATCGCGGCGGTGTGGATCCAAGTTGAGATAATCCAGTCCGACTTTAATCAGGTGATCCCATGACATTAGTCCATCGTCTTCATAGGATCCCAAGCCGCGTGTTTCATCGTATATAACATGAGCTATGCCACTCGCGCTCGCACTCCGTAGCTCGAGGAGTTTGTCCACCTGCTCCTGATCTTCTGCTATGGCTGCTACGATCTCGACCTCGCTCAGGAAATGCTGAAGCTCTTCGATCGTTGCGCCAGGATAAGCCGGCATTGCATAAGCCCCGAGTAGCGAAATCGCGAGCATGCCTCCATATAGCCGCGCACGGTTGTCGCCCAGAATGAGCACAGCCTTGCCGGGCTTTACGCCAATCTTCTCAAGCCCGGCAGCGCAGGCCAGTACTTCTTCGGCGTACTCTGCCCAGGTGGTTTCTTTCCAGATTCCACGCTCTTTTTCGCGAATAGCAATATTCGACCCGTAGCTTGACGCGTTCCGTGCCAGCAATGCCCCGATCGTTTCGCTGGCGGAAAACTGCGATTTTGCTGCTTCAACCATGCGATCCTCCAATATATGCCTCGATAACCCTCGGATCTTTTACAACATCCTTCGGGATACCGCTGGCGATCATTTCGCCGTAGTTGAGTGCCAGCACCCGATCACAAATACCGATGATGACGTCCATATGATGTTCGATAAGCAGGACACTAACGCCGCGTTCATCCCGCGCGTCCAGAATGAAGCGGGACATATACCCCTTCTCCTCCTGGTTCATACCCGCCATCGGCTCGTCAAGGATCAACATCTGCGGCTCTGCCACCAGGGCCCGCGCAAGTTCGACCCGCTTTTTCAGCCCGATCGGAAGGCCGTCGACCAGTTCGTACCGGATGCTCTCGAGCTGCAGGAACTCGATCACCTCCTCGACGATTTTGCGGTTCTCGACTTCTTCAGGGCGGGCCGCCCACCAATAGAACGCCGTGCGGAAAACTCCTGGGTGCATATGAATGTGCCGGCCGAGCAGGATATTATCGAGAACGCTCATCCCATTGAAGAGCGCGAGGTTCTGAAACGTCCGGGCCACACCGAGCTTTGCAACCTTGTGGGGTGCCGTGCCGGTGATGTTCTTTCCGGCCAACCGGACAGTCCCCTCGTTTGGCGGGTAGAACCCGGTGATTGCATTGGTAAGCGTCGTCTTGCCACTGCCATTCGGCCCAACAAGGCCGAAGATTTCCCCTCGCTGGATGACAAGATCGACACCGGTGACAGCAACGATACCGCCAAAACGGCGTTCGATCCCTGTGCATTCCAGTATCGGCTTATTACTTAGTGTCGTCATATGGCCCCCGTTTTCCCCCAGGCAATGCACGTATCAAGATATCCGGAAGTAATCCGGTCGACCTGTAGGCCAGGGATCTCCCCACAACTGCTGCCCACCGTCGATATTCAGAACTTCACCGGTTACGAATTTCCCCGAATTTGCCGCCATATAAACAACGCCTTCGGCGATATCCCATTCGTCGCCGGCGTGGCGCATCGGATTTGAGTCCTGGAAGGTGGCCGCGCCATCGTCGGGATAGTTGTGAAAGCCGTTGCTTTCACAACATCCGGGCGCCACGCAGTTCACGCGAATCCCATGCGGCGCCCACTCTACCGCGACCGATTTTGACAAGTATATCACCCCTGCTCGCGCCGCACAGGTATGCGCGATGCCCGGCATGCCGCGCCAGATGTCGGCCACGATATTCACGATGGAACCGGGTCGCTTTTGCTTGACCCAGTGTCGTGCGGTGCATTGCATCATCCACCAGGTCCCGTTGAGGTTGGTGTCGATGACCGCGTTCCAGCCCTTCGGAGAAAAGTCCAACGCTGCTTGGGGAAACTGACCCCCGGCATTGTTCACCAGAACGTCAATCGATCCGAATTCACGGTTGACCTCGCCAACGAAGTCCTCGACCTGTCCGGGATCCCGGATCGTCATAGGCTTGGCAAACACCATGCCACCAAAAGTTTCGAGAAATTCCTTGGCCGAGGCCAGCTTTACCGCGTCGCGTCCATTGATCGCTAGATTGGCACCCAACCTAGCGAACAGCACCGCAATGGAAAGACCCAAGCCACCGCCGGCGCCCGTCACAGCAACGGTTTTACCCGCAAACAAGTCGCTTGCATACACGGTTGCGCGTGACGCCAAGTCTCCTCGCGAAGACCCGTACTGCGTCTTAGTCATGACGCCTCCTCCCTGTGTCCCGTTCGGGTTCGTTGCGGATAATCTAACGCGTGTTAGAAAACTATGCAAGACAAGAATGCGTTTTGCTATAGTGATCACCTCTGGTCAGTAAGACTTTGGAAGCCCTAACGCTTTTTCGGCGATGAACGACAAAAGCATCTGTGGTGTCACGGGAACGATGCGGAAAAGTAGTGCCTCTCTTACCAGACGCTCCACATGATATTCCTTGGCGTATCCAAACCCGCCAAAGGTAATCTGCGCTGCTTCGGTCGCCTCGACCGCGGCATCTGCGGCCAGTAGCTTGGCAGCGTTGGCTTCCACTCCGCACGCCTCTCCCGAATCATAGAGGGCGGCGGCATGCATCACCATGAGATTGGCAGCTTCCACCCGTGCCCATGCCATTGCCAGCGGATGCTGGATGCCCTGATTCTGGCCGATCGGCCGCCCAAAGACCACACGCTCGTTGGCGTATTGCGCGGCGCGCACCAATGCATTGCGTGCGATGCCGATGCATTCGCCGGCAACGAGGATGCGTTCCGGGTTCAGCCCATGCAGAATCTGTCGGAAACCCTTGCCCTCTTCCCCAATCAAGTCTTCGGCCGGGATTGGCAGTCCGTCGATGAACATCTCGTTCGAGTCAACGGCTTTCCGGCCCATTTTTTCGATTTCGCGAACATCCACGAAATTGCGGTCCAGATCCGTATAGAACAGGCTCAAACCCTCGGTCGGGTTAGTCACGTCTTCAAGCCGTGTCGTTCTGGCCAGAAGCAACATCTTGTGGGCCACCTGCGCGGTCGAAATCCAGACCTTTTGACCATGAACGACGTACCTGTCCCCCTGCCGCACAGCTATGGTTTTCAGCTTGGTGGTATCCAGCCCGGTCGTCGGCTCGGTTACAGCGAAACAAGCTTTTTGATCGCCGGCGATCAGAGGGGGCAGCATGCGAGCGCGCTGTTCATCGGTTCCGAACTTGACTACCGGGTTGAGCCCGAAAATGTTCATGTGGATGGCCGAGGCCCCGCTGGCGCCAGCCCCCGATTCGGCAATCGCCTGCATCATGATGGTCGCTTCGGTGATCCCCAGACCAGCACCGCCTACGTCTTCCGGCATGGCAATGCCAAGCCAGCCACCATCTGCCATCGCCCTGTGCAAATCATGCGGGAAACCCCCGTTCCGATCCCGGTCCAGCCAGTAGTCGCCATCAAACTGCGCACATATACGCAGGATCTGATCTCGAATTTCCTTTTGTTCACCCGTCATTCGAAATGTCATTGTGTCTCGCTCCCATCCACACCTACAAACCCTGCCTCACACAGGGCAGTGATCCGGTCATCTTCATATCCAAGATTGCGCAGAATGCTTCGGCTGTCCGCGCCCGGCGGCCGCCCTAGCCAGCGCAACTCACCGGGGGTGGCGCTGAGATGCGGGATAGGTCCAATCACCTGCGTTTGCTCGCCCTCAACCGATACGATGTCGCCGCGATGACGTATCTGCTCATTCGTCATGATCTCCTCGACGCTCAGCACACGAGAGGCAACCGCATCATAGCGGGCAAACTCCGCCTCGACTTCCGCAAGCGTGTGTTGCGTGACGAAATCATTTATGGCGTCGAAGACCACGGCCATATGCTGCGACATCTCGTCGAGTGTAGCGAACCGCGGATCATCGGCCAGCGCATCTCCGCCGACCGCCCGCAACAGGCGTTGCGCTGTTTCTGCGCTGCCAGCCGAAACGGTCACCCACACCCCATCAGAGGTTCGGAACGTGCCCCCCGGCGCAAAATCCATCGGCTGGCGCAGCCCGTTGCGTCGCGGCGAGAGGTTCGCGCCCGTCAATGCGGGCACGGGATAGTCCATCAGTCGAAGCAGCGCCTCGAACACCGCAAGATCGACGACCTGACCACGCGCAATCCCTTTTTCCCGGGCAAACAGCGCGATCATGATCCCCAAAGCACCCATCAACCCTGTCGTGCTGTCGGCCGCTGGAAATCCGGGGTGCATCGGTGGCCCGTCCGCAAAACCAGTCAGATGGGCTAGGCCACTCAACGCCTCTGCCGCGCGCCCGAAAGCGGGCACGTCCCGCATCGGGCCGTCCTGACCGTAACCCGAAACGCGCAGAATAACTAAATCCGGGTTCCACTTATGCAGGGTTTCAGGCCCGACACCCGCACGTTCAAGCACGCCTGGCCGGAAATTTTCAACAAGTACGTCGGCGCTTTCAACCAGTCTGCGCAGGATGTCCCGTCCTTCGCCCGACTTCCAGTCGAGGCTCAGAATTTTTTTGTTGCGGCCCAGAGTTTTCCACCAAACGCCAACTCCGTCCCCGGCCTTTGGTCCGAGATCGCGCATCATGTCCGTCCGGTTGGGTGCCTCAATCTTGATGACGTCTGCCCCAAAATCAGAAAGCAGCGAGGTCGAGAGTGGTCCAGCAATAACATGACCGAGTTCGATGATTTTCAGCTGATGAAGTGGGGAGGTCATATGATCTCTTCGCTAATAATCTAACAGGTGTTAGATTATTAGCGAAGAGGCGGACCAAATTCAAGCCGTGAGTGCGATTCGAATGGCTCGGGAAAGGGTCAATGATTGCTGTCTTTTAGAAATTTGCGGTCAGACAGAGAGAATGTTAACCCACAAAGTCGTCACCTTAATCACGTGATATCGACCAGTTCGCAAAGTCAGGAAGAGGTCACCTTCGAATGCAACGTGGCTGGATTCATCTCCCGCCTCGGAGGACGGATCCGAAAGAGGAGCGCGTAAAGCACCGGCACGGCCACCAGCGTCAAGACCGAAGCGAAGGCAAGGCCGCCCATGATCGTCACCGCCATAGACGCGAAAAACGCATCCGGCAGCAGTGGGATCATGCCGAAAATCGTCGTGCCGGCCGCGAGCACCACCGGGCGCAGACGGCTGACCGATCCATTCATCACGGCCTCGTAATCCGCAACACCATCTGCACGTTGCAAGTCGATCTCTTCGACCAGAACAATCGCGTTCTTCATCAGCATCCCGGATAGCGAGAGGAAGCCGAGCAATGCCGTAAAGGTGAAAGGCAATCCGGTGAGCAACAGCCCCAGGACCATGCCCGTCACGGACATGGGGACGACAAGCCAAAGGATCAGCGGTTGGCGGATCTTGTTGAACATCAAGATTGAAATCGTCAGCATGACCAGGAAGCCTAGGGGAAGCTGTTTGCCAAGGCTTTGCTGCGCCTCCCCGGCGCTTTCGAATTCGCCACCCCATTCCATCGAGTAACCTTCCGGAAGCGGAATGGCCTCGATCTCGGCGCGGACACTGCGGAAAGCTTCATCAGCGGTGAGGTCGCTGCGCGCGCCACCAAGGGCGGTGATCGTCCGTTCGCGGTCGCGCCGGTGAATGAGCGCCTCGGCGAGGCGTGTTTCGAAGCGTTCCACCAGGTTGGCCATTGGAACATAGGATCCCGCCCCCGCGGACCAAACGGACAGGTCGCGGACGTGGCCGATGCCGTCACGTTCGCTCTCGGGAAGTCGGAGAAGAATCGGGACCACCTCGTCTCCCTCTCTCAGCTCGCCAACGCGCAAGCCGGAGGTTCCAAAGCGAATGGTGTCCGCAATCGCGCTGCGCGTAGCGCCGGCCAGCCGCATCCGCGACTCGTCTACGACAGGTTCGATGAGAATTTCCCGTTGGCGCCAGTTGGTGCGCGGATTGGTGATCGTGCCAGCATCCTCGAAAATGCTTGTCGCCTCATCCGCGAGCTGGCGCAGGATGACAGGATCGGGTCCCGAAAAACGAACTGCAACATCGGCACCGGCTGGCGGTCCGAACACGATCTCTTCGACGCGGATCAGAGCGTGGGGGAATTCAGCGGGCAAGTCTTCGTTGAGTCTGCTGGCGATCGCCGGGATCATCGCGGCGTCCGCAACCCGGACGATGAGCTGGCCATAGCTGGCATCCGCCTGCTCTGGGTTGTATGTCAGCATGAAGCGGCTTGCACCACGCCCCACCAGGGTCGTCACATCTGTTACACCCTCTTCGGCCAGAAACATTTGTTCCAGACGTCGCATTTCGCGATCGGTGACATTGATGTCGGTCCCTTGCGGCATCTGGAATTGGACATAGAAAATCGGGGTGTTCGACGCCGGGAAAAAGGCCTGCTTGACCTGACCGAAGGCCATCACCGACCAGACGGTGATCCCCAAGATTGTCAGCACGACCGGGATACGGGCGCGCAGCGCCAGCCACAGAAACCCGCGATAAACCCCATAGAAAGCGCCCTTGTAGGGATCATCCGAAATGTTCTTGGGGGCCTTGAGCAGCAGCTTGCCAAGATACGGCGTGACGGTTACGGCAAGAACCCAGCTCATGAGCAGCGATATGGCGATCACCGCGAACAAAGAAAACAGGAACTCGCCCGTCGCATCGGGCGACAGACCAATCCCGGAAAAGGCCATGATCCCGATCACGGTCGCGCCGAGCAAGGGGATGGATGTGGAACCTTCTGTTTCGACCGCCGCGTCTTCCGCGCTCTTTCCCCGCGCCATGCCGATCACCATTCCCTCGGTGATGACGATGGCGTTATCAACCAGCATTCCCATTGCGATGATCAGGGCGCCCAGGCTGATCCGTTCCATCTGGATCCCGAACACCGACATGAAGAACAGCGTGGAGAAAACGGTGAGCCCGAGCGTTGCCCCCACCACAAGGCCCGCCCGCCAGCCCATGGTCAGCATCAGCGCCCCGACGACGATGGCGATGGACTGCCCTAGGCTGACAAGAAAACTCGAAACCGCCTCGTCGACCACAACATGCTGTTCATAGATAGGGGTGATCTCTACCCCCTCGGGCAACGCGGCCCTCAGCTGTTCGATCCGGTCCGAGACCGCAGCGCCGACCTCGACGACGTTCCGGTTTGTCAACGCCGACACGCCGAGAGTGAAGGCTGCTGCTCCGTTCTGGCGGATGATCTGGCTTGGCTGTTCGGCCTCATCGCGAGTGACACGGGCGATGTCGTTGACCGCCACTTGTCCGACCTCTCCAGCCACGCCAAGCCGCAGTTCTTCAAGCCCTTCGGGTGTTACATAACCCGGCGGAACCGACAGGCCGATACGAGCAGGGCCCTCGGTTATCTCGCCATTGGTGAACACCTGGTTCTCGTCCGTAAGAAGACCAAGTATCTGGTTGGGCGGAATCCCAAGTCCAGTGAGGCGGGCGGATGGGATCGAAATGGTGACCAATTCTTCGGCGAGGCCCTGAACCTCGACATTTGCGACCCCGTCGACAGTGACGAGTCCGACTCGCAACGACCTCGCCAGATCACGCTGCTGCTGTGGGGTCAGACCTTCGGTCGTCACAGCGTAGAACATGCCGAAGACGTCGCCAAAGTCGTCGTTTATGATGGGTGCGCGCGCGCCCGCCGGAAGCTCCCCCTCCACATCTCGGATTCGGCGTCGCATTTCGTCCCAGACCTGCGGGATTTCGTCACGACCATAGGTGTCCACGATGTCAACAGTAATCTGCGCCATGCCCGGCATCGACTTGGATTCGACCCTGTCCAGCTGCTTCATCTGCTGCAAAGCATTCTCAATGACGTCAGCGACTTCCTCCTCGACCTCGACGGCCGTGGCGCCGGGATAGGGCACGAAGACGAGCGCGGTCTTGAGGGTAAAGCTCGGATCTTCCAGACGGCCGACCGTGTTCAGCCCCCAGTAGCCACCGAACAGGCAGAAGATGATCGCAAGCCATACCGCGACGGGACGCTTGATGCTGGCGCGTGAAATGCTGAGTGCCATGAACTATTTTCGTCCTGTTAAAAGGGTAGGATCACAAACCCGAAACGACGACTGCCTGATCGTCGCTGAGCCGCCACCAGCCGCCAGACACGACCAGTTCGTTGCCCTCCAGACCGCCCAGAATGACAACCTCGTCATCAACGGGAAGCCCAAGCTGGACCGACCTGCGCGAGACCTGGCCGGATGATTCATTGTAGACCCAAATAGAAGGATTGGGTCGGCTCGTCGTGTCCACCGCTGAAACCGGAACGATGATGGCTTGTGGGCGACTTTCTTCTGCCGCAATGGCAATGCGCACATCCGCAGTCATTCCTGGCAGCAGGCGCGGGTCGATATCGCCGGTGATGGCGAATTCCAGATCATAGGTCTGCGCCGTCTGGTCGGCATCGGTCGCAAAGGACCGGAGTACGAGAGGTGCCGTGTAGCCCGGCACGGCTGGGAAACTCGCCACGATGTGGAAGGCGCCGGGTGTCGCTCGCGCAATGGCCGCAAGTTCCTCCGGCAGCGATATCACGACTAGCATCTCGTTGAGGTCCTGCAAGCGTGCGACTGGGGCGGCCGAAGTAATGTTGACGTATTCCTCGACGAAGGTGCGCGCCACGATCGCGTCGAACGGCGCGACGATCTGGGTCTGTGAGAGACGCCGCCGTGCCTCTCGCAGCGCGACATCTGCCTGCGCGAATTGGGCGCGCGCAGTCTCGAGCCGGGCGTCGGCCGCGACACCCCGCGCGGCGAGACCGGCCGCGCGATTAAGCTCGGACTTCGAGAGATCGAAGGACGCTTGCGCCCGGTGGACCGTAAGCTCGAAATCGACCGGATCGAGCTCGGCAATAACGTCGCCCGCGCGGACCGTATCGCCGGGCTCCACCGCGAGCCGAACGATCTGCCCCGATATCTGAAACGCAAAATCCACTGTCCGGGCAGGTTCGACGCGACCTGCGACGGTGCGGGATTGATTGACGGAGCGACTGATCACACGGGTGACTTCGACTGTGACCGGTCGTTCCGCGTTCCCCCCAGGCCGTGTGTCAACATCTGCCTCCGTGGTGCCCGTCGCGGTCTGAGCAAGCACGTCGGTCAGGAACGACGGAGCGAACGGAATTGCAACGGCAGCCACGCCTGCGACCAAGACAACAGACATTAATTGCTTCAAACGTCGTGTCTTTCTATTCGAGTTCATTGATCATGGTCCTCAATCGTTCGATGACGCGTTCCCCGATGTCCGCGCCGCCATCCGGAAGCTTCAAAAGCTTCTGGAACCTCAGCCCTTGGATCGCAAGGACGGTAATCATGGCACCCGGAGCGTCCTTCGTGTCGGACAGGATGCGCTCAAGATCGCCGGTCAGCTCAACGCGGAGTGGATCTAGCAGCTGTGGATCCGAGGCCGCGGCGGCGAGTATCGCCATGGACAGGTCATCGTCGACATCCTTGGATCGGGTGATGATTTCAAGATGTCCTCGCAATGTGCGCGAGGACAGCCGCTCGGGCAGATCGTTAAGGAGCACGCGATGCGCCGAGAGCATTTGGTTCAAAAGTCCGGATAGCAGGGCTTTCTTCGTCGGATAGTTGTATAGCACCCCGCCCTTGCTCAGGCCGGACTCCTTTGCGACGGCGTCAATCGTTATTTTTCCAGCCCCTTCACGCGCGGCAATCGCACGCGCCGCCTCGAGGATCCTCCGCGAGGTCTTTCCTTCTCCCGCAGCGAGTAGGCGCCCTTTCATTTCTGTACCATCCGGACGGTTAGGTTCGACAGGCAGCTATGTCTCGTTACCACCTAAGTCAAGCGTCTGGTGCACATCGCGTCAGAAAGGCGTGGCGCCTGCTGTCAAGAGTACATGAAGCCACCTGGGTGTCCTCCTCCCGCTAAATCGAGCTATTGTCCGCGGAATAGACGTCTAGAAAGGCGTCAGTAGCTTTCGTGGAATGTTCTGATGCATCGATCCGAGGCTCGAGCGCCAACAGTCTCGGCATGATGACGCCGGACAGGGAGAGATGAATGAACTGACCGGCAGCAGTATGGCAATCCTGCACGTGCAGAGATCCCGCGTCGCGCATGCCTTGAAGGATCCGCGCGACAATTCCGGTAGCCCGCTTCGGACCCGCTTCCATGTATATGTCGCCTGCCTCGGGCAGAACCGAAACCGCACCAATGCAGGAACGCAATAGACGAATGTAGTCATCATCCATCACAAGGTCGATCATGCGCCGTGAGAGCTCTTCCAGGACGCTTCGCGGATCTTCTCTGCTTGATAGCGGTCGAGATATTTCGGCCGAGAGCCTGTCGCACTCCGCTTGCACAACGATCAGAAAGAGCTGTTCCTTGCTTGAACAATGAGCATAAAGGGTTGCCTTGGATACTTTCGCTTCCTCGGCAATCGCATCGACGCTGGCACCTTCGAAGCCACATTTCAGGAAAACGGTCCTGGCCCCTCTGAGCACATCGTCAACTTTACTGACCCTCATGCCGACCACCTCCCTCGCCTGCGAAGACGCCCTCGTGTTCCCAATTATGTGCAATCTCTCCCAGTGCGTCGAGAACGCTTCGCAAGTCGTTGCCGCGCGACGTCAGGCCATAGGTCACCGCAGGCGGAATGGTCTCAGCCTGTTCGCGCCAGATGACGTCAGCGCCTTGCAGCATCCGCAGACGCTCAGTCAGCATTCGGGTTGATATCCCCGGCACAGCTCGCTTCAGCGCCCCGAACCTTTGCGGCCCCTGATCACTCAGGACCCAGATGATGTAGGTGGTCCAGGGTCCCATGAGCAGACGCAAAATCGAGTCCATCGGGCACTGTGGCGGGACCTTGGGCATCGCTGTTCACCCTCGGGCTATGCTGTTACTTTTCCGTTCCTACTTTATTTTTCGCCATGCATCAACTATTCAGTGTCTTCACGAGACACGCGAGGTCTCCCTGCAAACCGGGAAGGACAAACGGACATGGCCCGCCAACCCACGCTCTTAATTCCCCACGGGGGCGGCCCATGCTTCTTCATGGACTGGAACCCGCCCGATGAGTGGGACCGGCACCGGCAGTTCCTGCAGGATCTGCCGGGCACGCTGCCTGAGCGCCCCAGGGCGCTCTTGGTGATCTCGGGTCATTGGGAAGAGCCCGCCTTTACCATGCAGACCAACCCCGCCCCACCGCTTCTGTTCGACTACGGCGGTTTCCCGCCCCAGACCTACGAGTTGACCTGGCCCGCCCCCGGCGATCCGGCGCTGGCGGAGCGCGTGCATGACCTGATCCGCGCCGCGGGTCTCCCCGCCGCAAAGGATGCCGAACGGGGGTTTGACCACGGCGTCTTCGTGCCGCTCAAGGTCGCCTTTCCAGAGGCCGACATTCCCTGCGTCCAGCTGTCGGTTGCCAGCGATCTCGACCCCGGGCGCCATATCGCGCTTGGCCAGGCCCTGGCCCCCCTTCGCGACGAGGGCGTGCTGATCCTCGGCAGCGGCAACACCTATCACAACATGGGCGTGATGATGCGGAGCCTGCGCTGCGGGCCGCGGGGCGACATCGTTGGCGGCGCGTTCGACGCCTGGCTGACCGAGGCGATGACCTGCCCCGATCCCGAGGACCGCAACCGCAGGCTGACGCACTGGTCGGACGCACCCGGCGGCCGCGATGCCCATCCGCGCGAAGAGCATCTCATCCCGCTGCACGTCGTGGCGGGTGCGGCGGGCGACGATATCGGTCGCAAGACGCTGGAGGATCACGTTCTTGGCGCTATCGAAAGCGCCTTTCGCTTCGGTTGAACAGAAACTTGGAACAGGAACACAAAGTCATGTCAATTGACATCAAAGGCCCCTTCATCGTGACCGGTGCCTCCGGCCAACTCGGCAGTCAAGTCATCGAGAACCTGCTGGCGCAGGGGGCCGAGCCCCTTGTTGCAATCACCCGCACGCCGGAAAAGCTCGCGGCCCTTCTGGGGCGTGGGGTCGACGTCAGGGCAGGCGATTTCAATGACCCGGCCACTCTTGGCGCGGCCTTTGCCGGCGGCGGGCGGCTGCTGATCATCTCGACGGACGACCTTGAGCCGGGCAAACGGCTTGCCGCGCACCGTAACGCGATCGCCGCCGCGCAGGACGCCGGTGTTTCGCATATCGTATATACGTCGCTCACCAACCCGGATGAAAGCAGCCCGATAACCTTTGCCGCCGATCACCGTGAGACCGAGGCGCTGATCAAGCAGACCGGCATCCCGCACACGATCCTGCGCAACTGCCTTTATGCCGATCTCTTGTTGCAGAGCGGACAGCAGGCAATCAATGCGGGGGCGCTATACGCGGCAGCAGGCGAAGGCAAAGCAGGCTATGTCACGCGCGAAGATTGCGCCCGCGCTGCCGCCGCGGCCCTGTTGTCCGAGACCGGATCGACCCTGCGCGACATCACCGGACCCGAGGTCGTCGGCCATGCCGAGATCGCCGCGATCCTGTCCAAAGTTTCCGGAAAGAAGATCCCCTATGTCTCGATCACGCGCGATGCGCTTGTCGAGGCTATGGTCAAGAACGGCCTGCCGGAGTTCGTCGCGGATGTCTTCTCATCCTTCGACGTCGCCATTGCTACGGAAAATCTTGATGTTGCCTCGCATGAGGTTGAAAAACTGACCGGGCAGAAGGCGGAGTCGGTCCGGGATTTCCTGCTGGCAAACAAAACCGCTTTGACAGGACAGGCGTAAACGACACGCCCAAAGAGCCAATCTTGCTGAACAAGCCACCGCGCAAGGGTTCGTGGCCGGGTTTTCAGTTATGCTGCGGAGTGAGCGTCCGCGACCGGGCAGGATCACCTGCACCACTCCCCGCAAGCGGTGGCACAGCTGCGGGGGACGGTGTACGCACAGAGGCATAGTGCATGATCGCCGTCGGAATCAACGCTATCAGGAAGATCAGCGTGACAACGAGGAACCCGTCGCGAAACGCCGCGGTGTTCGCCTGGATGACCACAGTTCTCCCAAGGAACTGCGCAGCTGCCGCCGCCACCTGCGAGTCAGGCAGGCCAGTACCATGCAGGAGACTGCCGACTTCCCGAAGGAAGGTCATCGTGGCCGGATTGTCGCTGGTCTGCGTCGCGGCGAGGGCGTCTGCGTGCAGCATCGTCCGGCGCTCCATGAATACGGAAAGCAGGTTGACGCCAAAGGCGCCGCCGAGTTGCCGGATGAAGTTTATGGCGCCCGAGCCCTGTCCGATCAGGTCGCGGGGCAGTGTCTTCAACGGCCCGGCCGAGATGGCCGGGAAGACGAAGCCGAGCCCCACCCGCGACAAGATCGTCCACCACGCCAACGTCCAGAACCCGGTATTGATCTCGACGGCCGCTGACAGCCAGGAGGACCAAGCGAAAAGCGCCATGCCGCCCCCGATCAACAGGGCTGCGGGCAGCTTGTCGGAGAGCCGCCCGGCCAACGGGAACACGAGCACCAGAACGAAACCCGAAGGCATGAGCAGAAGCCCTGCCTGGGTCGGCGTGAAACCCTGGATCGTTTGCACGAACAGAGGCACCAGGTAGGTCGAACCGAAGAGCCCGGCGCCCATGATGAAGGAGACAACGGCCGCTGAGGCAAAAGGCACGTTGCGGAAGAGCCGCAAGTCGAGCATCGGCTTGGACGTACGCAGTTCCCACATGACGAAGCCGGTCGCGGCAGCGGCGGCGATCGCGAACTGGAGAAGGATCGGGTCGGAACTCCACCCCAGCCGTTGCGCGTTGGTGAGCGCGTTGAGCAGGGACGCGAGAAAGATCACGAGTAGCCCGAGGCCGGTCCAGTCGAAACCGGGGCGCGGTCCGGTAGCATCACGACCCGGCACGAACAGATTGGCAAGCACGATCGCCGCGATGCCCGGCGGCAGACCCAGGTAGAACACCCAGCGCCAGTCGAATGCGTCGATCAGCAAGCCGCCGATCCACGGTCCGAGTGCCGGGGCCAGCACCACGCCAATGCCGAAGATGCCCATCGCGGCTCCGCGCTTTTCGGGGGGAAAGACGCGAAAAAGCAGGATCATGCTCAACGGCTGCACCACTCCCGCGGCTGCGCCCTGCACCACGCGCGCAAGCGTCAGGACACTCTCGTTTGGCGCGATCCCGCCAAGCACCGAACCCAAGATGAACACCGCCAGCGCCACGTTCAGCGACAGCCGCAGACCGAAGGCCCGGTCGGCCCAGTCGCCCAGCAGCATGGTCGCGGTCATCGCCGCGAGAAAGCCGGTCGAGAGCCACTGTGCCTGCACTGCACTGATGCCGAAGGCGCCCATCACGTCAGGGATTGCGACATTCACGATCGTCGTCGACAAGACAACCGACACCGTCGCTATCATCACCGTGGCGGTTGCATAGGCCCGGTAAATTGGACCATATTTCCGGAAAAGCGCGTCAGTCTGCGACATCGATGCTCAATACCACCATCATTCCGGGCGACAGAACCACTCCTTCCGTCTCGACCGAGACCCTGATCGGCACCCGCTGAGTCACCTTGGTGAAATTGCCGCTTGGGTTGGGGCTCGGGAGCAGCGCGAACTGGCTGGTCGCCGCGCCGCCGATCCGTTCGACCTGGCCGCGAAACTCACGGCCCGGATAGGCGTCGACAGAAATCAACACTGGTGCGCCGATGCTGATCCTGCGCAGATCCGTCTCCTTCACGTTCGCGTCTACCCAGACCTCGTCTGGACGATGATAGATCAGGAGCCGGGTGCCCGGTGTGACGTACTCTCCCTGATCGACGAAGGTGGCATCAACCATGCCGTCGAAAGTCGCCAACACCTCCCTGTTTCGCAGGTCGATCAGCCTCTGCGCCCGCTCCGCCTCGAGGCCGGTCATTTCGGCCTCGATCCGCGCGACCTGGTGATCAATGACGGCGATCTGCCCGGCGTCAGACTTGACGATGTCCAGATTGGCGCGGGCGGCCGCGATCGCTGCGGCCGTCGCCAGTTCCTGTTGGCGCGCGGCATCGAGCCTTCCCTGAGCGTCCTCTTCGTTTTGCGGGGTTGCAATCTGCCGACTTGCCAAGGTGGCGATCCGGTCGAAATGACTTTGAGCGTTGCGTAATTCCGCTTCAGCTGCGGTATGGTTCGCCTCGGCTGCGTCGATCTGAGCCCTCGCGGCGGCAAGTCGGCTCTGGATCTGCGCAAGGATCATGTCCTGTTGTGCGCGAAGCTGCCCGATCTGCGCGCCGAGTGCCGCGATCCGCGATCCGCGACTCGGTGCCCGCCACGACGAGCTCGGCCTGCTCCGGATCGATGGACACCAGAAGCTCGCCCGCTGCGATGCGCTCACCCGCCGTGACCGTGATCTCCTGTATCTCGCCACTCACCTCGCTGGAGACTGTGACGAGAGTGGCGGCGATGCGGGCGTCGTCGATCGAGACGCGGGACCAGCGAGCGGCGAGCCAGCGCCCGCCGAAGACGGTGAGCGCAGCGATTGCCAATACGAGAATGCCTATGCGCAGCGGTCGCACGCGACGCCGAAGAGGCGGTGCCGCAGGCATTTCTGACGGCGCAGCCTCATCCTGTGGCTCGACCCGGTCGACCTTTTGCGCGGCAGCGTCCTTCTGGAGTTCGGTAATCTTGTTCACTCGGTCCGCTCCAAACGTTCGGCAATCATGGCAAGCACACGTCGCGCGGCGTTCAGATCATCTGTGGCCAACCCATCGAGAAGCTCCTTCCGCGTTGTATCGGCAATCTGGCGGATCTCGCTCAGGACGGGACCGGCGGCCTCGGTCAGGCGGAGGCGATTCACCCGACGGTCATCCGGACAAGATTGCCGCTCGATCAGGCCCTGTTCCTCGAGTCCATCGAGCAGGCGCACCAGCGTCGGCCCCTCCACGCCCAGCGTCGCGGCGAGTTCGCGCTGTGTCAGGCCATCCGCACGTGATAGCTCCAGAAGCGCCATCCAGCGCGCCTGGGTGAGCCCGAGGGCACGCAGGCGCGAATCCAGCCGGGTCCGCCAGCGCCTGGCGACTTTACCGAGCTCGGCCGCAAATTCCACGTCTTCCGCCATATGCCTTGATTGCATCCTATCTGATAGGATGCTAGCTAAATCGGAATTTGTGGAATATCAACCTGGAACTTTCTTAAATGTACGGCACAATCCTTCTGGCTTACGATGGCACGACCGAGGGGCGCCTTGCCTTGCGCGAAGGCGCCCGGCTGGCGCAAATTTGCGGCGCGAGCGTCGTTTTGTTGTCGGTGGTCAACCTTGCCGTCAGCGCGTCGATGGCGGGAACCGCGATACTGTCAACGGCGGAGACAAAACCGGCCACGTGGCGGCGCAAAAGTAGGCCAGTGGCGGGGCACTAAGCGCCATGGCGCGTGCGCTCCCCAAATAGTTGGCATGTGCCATGGCGCATTGGCCCGG
>NZ_JARAMP010000013.1:0-142379 GCF_028802875.1 Seohaeicola sp. 4SK31
TCAGTGACACATCCAAACCAGCATAATGTTCCATAGGTCGTTCTCCTCACGCCTTATATACATGAGGCCAACATACCGGACCTCGTTCGCCACTGGAGAGCGACCGCCGCAATCACACCATGTCGTCTGGCCGTGGATGGTCCGCGTGATCAGGTGCTGGCGCATCTGGCGACCCCGGCTGGCGGGGGGCTGTGAGCATGGCGCTACCGTCGATGACGCTGGCGGCCCAGTTGAACGCGCGGTTGCGCGGTCCCAGTCTGACGATCTGGCTTTGTGCCGGAACGCTGCTGCTGTTTCTGATCTGGTCCAGTCTTGCCTGGGTGGATGAGATCGTGCGCGCCGAGGGCGAGATGATTTCCGCCTCGCGGCCACAGATCATCCAGAACCTCGAGGGCGGTATTCTTGCCGAACTGGCGGTGCGCGAGGGCGATGTGGTGCAGCGCGGCGATGTGCTGGCGCGGTTGCAGGGCACGCAGTTCCGCGCTTCGGTTGATGATCTGGTAGATCAGATCGCCGCGTTGGAGGTTCGCCGCCTGCGGCTTGAGGCGGAACTGGCGGGAAAGACCGATTTCGACGTGCCCGCCGATCTGGCGCTGCGTGATCCGGCGATGCTGGAGTCCGAGCGGTTGCTGTTACAGGCGCGGCAGGCCGATCTGCAAAGCCGCATCGACGGGGCCAGACGTGTTCTGGAGCAGGCGCGGCAGGAAATGCAGATGATGGAGAAGATGCTGGAGCGTCGGATCGTCGCCCTGATCGAGGTGACGCGCGCCCGCAAGGACCATGCCGATGCCCGTGTCCGCCATGACGAGATCGTCACCGGGGCCGCGCTGGAACGGGCGGATGCCTATGCCACGACGCTGCGCGAACTGGCGACATTGCGCCAGAACCTCAAGGCCAGTCAGGATCAGTTGACGCGCACGGAACTGGTCAGTCCGATGCGCGGTATCGTCAAGGCCGTGTCCGTGACGACTATCGGCGGTGTGGTCAGGCCGGGCGAGGAGATCCTCCAGATCATTCCTCTGGACGAGGAGCTGTTTGTCGAAGCCCGCGTGCGCCCCGAGAACATCGCCAATATCCGTCCGGGACAGCCTGCGACGATCAAGCTGACCGCCTATGATTACACGATCTACGGCACGCTCAAGGGCACGGTGGATGTGATTTCGGCGGATACGTTCAAAGACGACCGCGCCCGCGACCCCGAGGCGGCAGCCCATTACCGGGTCACGCTGCGGCTGGACAAGGACAACCTGTCGGGGCGGCAGGCTTCGGTCCAGGTCAGGCCCGGCATGCAGGCGTCGGTCGAGTTGCACACGGGGTCCAAGACCGTGCTGCAATATCTGCTTAAGCCGCTCTACAAATCGCGCGAGGCATTCCGCGAGCCGTAGGGCGTGATGCGCCACGGGGCGATTGGCCCTTGGCCTTGGGGGTGGCGGGGCGCATAAGCGGGCTGAGCGATGAAAGGCCCGATCCATGAGCACTCCCTGCGCCCTGTGTGGCACACCGTCCATCACCACCCATGTGGTGGCCCCGTCCGAGGTCGAGGTCGCCCTGTGCGCGCCGTGCCATGCAGGCGTGACCGAGGGGCCGGTCGATGGCCCGCACTGGCGCTGTCTGGGCGATGCGGTTTGGAGCGGTGATGCCGCCGTGCAGGTGCTGGCCTGGCGTCTGCTGCACCGGATCGACGCCGTCTGGGCGCGCGATTTGCTGGATATCGTCTATCTGGAGCCGGATGTGCAGGTCTGGGCCGAGGCCGGGATGGGCGGGGGTGAACAACCCTCGGACATCATTCACCGCGACAGCAACGGGACCATACTGGCGCAGGGCGACACCGTCTATCTGATCAAGGACCTGCCAGTCAAAGGCGCGGGTTTCACGGCCAAGCGGGGCACGGCGGTGCGGGGCATCTCGCTTGTGGCTGACAATGCCGGACAGATCGAAGGCCGGGTGGACGGGCAGCGGATCGTTATCCTGACCGCCTTCGTCAAGAAGTCCTGAGCGGGCGCGCGCCGGTCACAGATCCAGCCAGATGGTCACCGGACCGTCATTGACCAGTTCCACGGCCATGTCAGCGCCGAATTCTCCGGTCTCGGTCGGGATTCCCAGCGCGGTCAGGCTGGCTGCGAAATGGGTGTAGAGGCGCCGCCCATCCTCGGGCGCGGCTGCGGCCGAGAAGCCGGGCCGGTTGCCGCGTGACGTGTCGGCGGCCAGCGTGAACTGGCTGACGACCAGCGCGGACCCGCCCGTGTCGAGAATCGAGCGGTTCATCCGCCCTTCGTCATCCTTGAATATCCGCAGCTTGGCGATCTTGGCGGCCATCTGGCCGGACTGATCTTCGGTATCGCCCTGCATGGCGCAGATCAGGATCATCAGGCCCGGTCCGCATTGGCCGATCTGGTGCCCGCCTGTGCTGACGGCCGCGCGGGTGACCCGCTGGATGAGGGCGCGCATGGGGTGGTTCCTTTCGATTCAGCCTGTCTGAGTAAGCCGGGATTTGACGCGGATCAAGGCGAAGCTGTGCAGGCTTTGGTAGATTGACGGCATTGCAGATCAACTTGAGGAGGATGTTTCCATGGTCGAGAAAACCAATCCCGCCGGGCTTTGGCCGTCGCTGACCGAACCGTTTCGCAGCATCGGGACACGCATGGCCGACTGGCTGGCCCCGGCCTCTGACGCCTCGACCGACGGCGAGGCTTATCGGATCACGGTGGAGTTGCCGGGTGTTGAGGAAAAGGACATCGACATATCGGTGCAGGAGGGGATGATCACCGTCAAGGGCGAGAAATCATCCAGCCGCGAGGACAAGGGCGACACCTGGTTCTTCAGCGAGCGGCAGTATGGGGCGTTCAGCCGCACGTTCCGCGTGCCTGCCGATGCCCATGCTGACAAGGTCGAAGCCGATCTGAAGGATGGTGTGCTGACCATCAGCATTCCCAAGAAAGCCCCACAGGAGGCGAAAAGCACCAAGGTGCAGATCAAGAAAAGCTGAGGCTGAAAAAGATGGGGGGCTGGCGGCCCCCCGCCCCTGCGGGACTCCCCCCGCGGATATTTGCAGCAAGAAGAAGGCGGCGGGCGAGGGTCAGCCGCGCATGTCGAGAACTTCGGACAGCGGTGCGCGTTCGGTGCGGAAGGCGTTGGCGGGGTGGTCAGTATCCTCGAGCCCGAAGGAGATGGCGCAGAGGATCTGACGGTGTTCGGGGATGCCGAACCAGTCGCGCAGGAAGGGGGCCTGGGCCGCCACGGCGGCCTGGGGGATCGAGGCCACGCCGCGCGCCTGTGCGGCGAGGGTGAAGAGGGCGACGAAACCGCCGCTGTCCATTGCGCCATAGGGGCCAAGATCCGCCTCGGTCGTCACGATCGCCACATGGGGCGCGCCGAAGAGGCGGTAGTTTTCCAGCATCTGGGCCTGCGTTCCGGCGCGGTCCTCCTTGGGGATGCCGAGGCTGTCATAGAGCTGGAAGCCGCAGGTGCGGCGGCGGTCGCGGTAGACGCCTGTGTATTGGCGCGGCCATTCCAGATCGGGTTTCGGGGGCTGGCTGGTCGCCGCAGCGTAGAGGGCATCGCGAAAGCGGTCGGTTTCCGCCGCGCGGGTGACGATCACCTGCCAAGGCTGCGCGTTGCACCATGAGGGCACCCGGCCGGCGCTGGTGACGATATCCGCGATCACGTCATCGGGCAGCGGATCGGGGCGGAAGGCGCGGCAGCTGTGGCGGGCCTTCAGAAGCGCATCGAGGGTTGCGGCGGCATCGGTCATCACATCAGTCCTTCGTTGAGGGCGATCCCGTAGCCGATAGCCCCGGCGACCAAAGCGCCAAGGATCACGGCAAAGGTGATCTTCCAGGCCGACCAGGGCCGTTCACCCTGCACCCGCCCGGTCGCGCCATTGACCACGAAACGATAGGTCTGGCCACGGTATTTGTAGGCTGCCAGCCAGACCGGCAGCAGGATATGCTTGAAGGTCACGTCGCTGATCGCTGTGTCGATATTGCTGATGCGCTGCTGGTCGCCGCCGATATCGAAGCGCACATCGCGTTCGATCACGCGGTCCATCTTTTCGCGCGCCAGACCGAAGCCGGTTTCCAGATCGACCGTATAGCCTTCGGCGCGGAAACCGGCCAGAAATTCGGGGCGGTAGGGTTGCAGGGCGGAGAGGTCCCAAGGTTCCAGCCCTTCGGTATAGCGGCGCGGGAGCGAGCTTGCGGCCAGCACCAGAACGTCGTCGAACCAGCGCTTCACGCGGCCCGAAACCGGCGTCCAGCGGATACGGGGCACCTGCTGGCGCACGGCCTTGCCGTCACGCATCACGGTGATGGTTTCATAGTAGACGGTGCCGCGCTGGCCGGAGTAGCGGCTTTGGGTATCGGCGTCGAAGGTCCAGTAAGGCACATAGATGCCGGACATGGCGCGACCCTTGCGGGCATAGTCCTGAAGCCCGTTCGGTGCGAACCACAGCTTGCCCAGCCAATCGGTCATCGCCGCCCGCGCGGCGCGTTCATCCAGAGCGAAGGGCAAGACCGCGCGGGGCTTGATATGGCGGTGCGTGCCGGTATCGGCGACCAGAGGCGTGGCGCAGAAGGGGCATTCCAACGCATGCACGGCGGGATCGAATTCGACCTGCGCGCCGCAATTGGTGCAGCTCGAGATGCGTGTCTCCTCGATCTCGGAGGCGGGCAGGCTTTGCGACAGGGCCGCGTTGAAATCCAGCTCCTTCAGCGCGCCGGACCATGGACCGGGTGCCGCGATCTGCTGGCGATGTCCACAATGGTCGCAGACCAGCGCGCCTTCGCCCGGCGCAAAGCGGTAGTCTGCGCCACAGGCCTCGCAGGGGAAGCGGTGCTCCTGAACGGGTCCTGTGTCGGCGGTCTGGGTCATGCGGCAACGGGTCTTTCATCGCCCCGCCCGAGGGCGGGGGTGCGGCGGCAGGGCGGGTGGGGCATCACGCGGCGGGTGGTGGCGGTGGGGGCGGCGGCATGATGGTGAAAAGCTGCGCGAGTTCTGCCACATCCTCGGCCCGCATCCACCCGTCCTGACCGGGGGTCCAGACAAGGCTGTCGCGGGTCAGGGTGCCGTCGGTGGCCATGCGGCCCATCGAGGCTTTGGAGAAGGGACCCTTGGTCGCGCCGTTTTCCGCGATATGCCAGACATGCTCGATCGGTGGCGGCGGTGGCGCGGCGGTCGCGGGGGCGGCCCCCCATGGGCCCTGCTGGGTCATCTGGTTGGCCATCGCCATGCCCATCCCCATGCCAAGCCCCGCGCCCATGCCGCCTCCGCCTGACGGATTGGCTGCGGCGGCTGTCATCGCCTCGGCTGCGGAATACTGGGTGAAACGGCCCAGATCGCCGGCGATGCCCATCGAGGTGCGCTTGTCCAGCGCCGCCTCGACCGCGGGGGGCAGGGAGATATTCTCGATATAGAGTTCGGGGATGGTCAGACCGTAAGAGGCGACGGTGGCCGAAATCTGGCTGGCTACCAGCTTGCCGAGTTCTGCGGTATTGGCGGCCATATCGAGCACCGGGATGCCCGAGGAGGCGAGCACGCGGCTGACTTCCTGCACGATCACGTTGCGGATCTGGAAGGTGATCTCGTCCGCGGTGAATTCGCCATCGGTGCCGACGATTTCGGACATGAAGCGGGCCGGGTCGGTGACGCGCACGGAATAGGTGCCGAAGGCGCGCAGACGCACGGGGCCGAATTCCGGGTCCCGCGCGATGATCGGGTTCTTGGTGCCCCATTTCAGATCGTTGAAGCGGGTGGTGTTGACGAAATAGATTTCCGACTTGAACGGAGATTTGAAGCCGTGATCCCAGTGGTTCAGACTGGTCAGGATCGGCATGTTGTTGGTTTCCAGCATGTAGAGGCCGGGGGTGAAGGTATCGGCCAGCTGACCTTCGTGGATGAAGACGGCGGCTTGTCCTTCGCGCACTGTCAGTTTGGCGCCGTATTTGATCTCGTGGCCTTCGCGCTCGAAGCGCCAGACCATCGTATCCCGGCTGTCATCCGTCCAGTGGATGACGTCAATGAACTGTCCGCGGAGAAAATCGAAAATGGGCATGGGGCACTCCTTCGGTTCACTGGGTCCGGATCATATCGATCCGCCCAACAATTCTTCTGCCATTTTGGCAATGATCGGTCGGGCCCTGTCCAGCGTCATGCCGGGAGACAGGCGCGGGTCATAGAGCATTTGCAGCAAAAGCTCGTCATGGCGGGTCAGCAGCGCGAATTCGTCATCGTCGTTGAAGATCGACGGGCGCGCGCGTGGTGTGTCATTGGCAAGCCCAAGCCCCTGAGCCATTTCCTCGTGGATACAGGAGTCGCGCAAGAGGTCGGGATGCTCGTCCCGGATCACGACAATGGCCTGACGGTAGGCATGCGAGTCGAGGCCGCCGACAGAAAAGGCCATTACGAAGCAATGGATCTGTCGGGGCAGATTGCGAAAGACCGACAGCGCCCCGTTGCTGATGCCGGGCACCAATTGGCGGGCGCGTTGCGCCAGAAGGTCTGTGTCGTCCTGACCATAGAACAGAATGTGCATGTTCGGACGGGCGTCATCCATCGTGATCGGATGCCTGCTGGCCCGCGCAAGGCGTGCGGCGTAGTCGCGCACGCTGCGTGTATCGGTCTGGCGTCTGTCCGAGGGGACGGAAGGGCCGAATTCCACGCTGACGCGGACAGGATCGCTCCAGCGGCGCAAGGGCACCGGCCGGCCGGATGAGGCGCGCAGGCCCGCGCCCCGCTCGTATTCGTCGAAGAAGGCGATGAGTTCGAAGTTGCGGGCCAGATCGCGCGCGCCGAAGGGTGTGTCGCGCCCACCCGCGTCTGTGCGCAACAGGCCCTGCGACCGCAGGTCCGTTTCAAGCCGCTGGTAGTAGACCGCCAGAGCGCGGCTGGCCTCGGAAGGTTCCGTGCTGGGGGCCTGTGCTGGCGGCTGCGGTGGGCGGGGCACGCCTGTCAGAGCGCCGCCCCCCGAGGGGACGGTCGCGTCACAGGCCGCCAGCAGCAATGCGCCAGCCAGCAAGCCCCATTTCCTGCCTGCGTTCTGGCGCATTCCGTCTTAGCCCCGTGGAACGGCGGTGCCCGCCGTATCGCCCAAGCCGGTCTTGCGCGCCTTGGCCGAGGCCAGGGTGTCACGCAGCTCCGCTTCCATCTTCTTCAGCTCAACCTCGGCGGCGGCGCGGCGGGCCTTGCCCTCGTCCGCGATCTGAAGGCTTTCGTTGATGGTCGCGATCAGGTCGGCATTGGCCTGTTTCACGGCTTCGATGTCAAAGACGCCGCGTTCCATTTCCTCGCGGATGACCTTGTTGCTGTCGCGCAGGTTCTTGGCATTGGCGGTCAGCAATTCGTTGGTCAGGTCATTGGCGTCGCGCACGGCGCGGGCGGCTTCGGCGCTGCGCTGGATGGTGACGGCCTGCGCCAGTTGGGTTTCCCACAGCGGCACAGTGTTCACGAGGGTCGAGTTGATCTTGGTGACAAGGCTCTTGTCGTTTTCCTGAACCAGACGAATGGAGGGCAGGGATTGCATCGTCACCTGACGGGTCAGTTTCAGGTCATGCACGCGGCGTTCCAGATCGTCGCGCGCGGCGCGGATGTCGCGCAGCTCTTGCGCTGTCATTACCTGATCATTCTCGGGCGCGGCCTGAACCTCGGCCTCCTTGGCGGGGATGGTGGTGGTGTCCAGTTCCTTGATCTTGGCTTCACCGGCGGCGATGTAGAGCGCCAGTTCGTCGTAGAAATTCAGCGTCTTGTCGTAGAGGATGTCCAGCGACTTGATGTCTTTCAGCAGCTTGTGCTCGTGACCCAAAAGATCCTCGGTCACCTTGTCGATCTGGGCCTGCACCTTTTCGAAGCGCGCGGTGAACTGGGCGAAGGGCGCGGCGCGGCCCAACAGTTTTTCCCACCAGCTCCGCTCGCGGCGCACGTCCAGTTCGGACACCGAGAAGCCCCGGATGGTCGAGACGATGTTCCGCAGGCTGTCACCTGCCGGTCCCACATCCTTGTTGCGCACATCCGTCAGCATGGCCTGACTGATGGTCTGCAATTCCGCCTGCGCGCGCGATCCGAAAGAGACGATGGATTGCGTATTGCTCATGTCCAGTTCGGCCATGCGCCGCGTGATCTCGGCGCTCAGACCGGGATCGGCCTGTTCCAGCGCCACGATGGCCGTGGCAGGCCCCGGTTCGGGCAGGACGGTGGCTGTCACTTCCTCGACCATGGCGAGGGTCTCCTGGGCCTTGCGGCGGGTGGTGTCAGACATGGCGGTTCCCTTTCATGGAGTGTCCCCTTCCGGCGAGGGGGCGACTGATACAAATACGGTGCCCGACCAGATACGCGGCCGGGTCTATTCTTGTGGATGCACACCCTCACGGTCCAGCCGTTCGCGCAATACTTCGATTTCGACGGTCAGGTCGCTGCGGTCATCAAGCAACAATTTTTGCGTGCGGGCGGCGAAATTCTGCTCAAGATCGGTCAGCAGCGCCTCGTAATCGGCGCGGGCTTGCGGGTCGCGGTTGCGGGACCAGATCTCGGTGAACTTGACGGTCGCGTCGCGTGCGCCCAGCAGATAGACGCTGAGATACTTGCGTGCGGCTGTCAGGTCACGCGGATCGTTCTCGACCGTGCGGAACAGGTCGCGGGCGACGGTCTGGAAGCGTTCGAGCCGGGCCATCAACTGACGGTCCCCTGCGCGCAGCATGGCGTCGGTCATGGCAGCCAGATGTTTCTCGGCCTCGTCCACGGCGCGGGCGACGCGGTCGGTCTGGAATGTGTCGATGCCTTCCGCGCCCTTGTCGCGCAGGGGGTCAGGCCCGAAGGCCAGGAAATGCAGCACGGTGCCGACGACGGCATAGGCGGCGGGGGCCATGAATTCGCCCGCAGCGGCAAAGCCTGCGATGCCAAGGCCGATCCCTGTCAGCAGACTGCCCGCGATCTTGCGCGGAAAGGCGGGGCGGCGGGCCACCTTGCGCGCCTCGTAGGCTTCCTGGGCGATCAGCCCCTCGCGGGTCAGCCATGCGGCCAGAAGCAGGGTGCCGAGTGCGCCGAGATTCAGCACGAGCCCGGTGGGGCCTGTGGTGAAGGCCGCCCAAGCCAGCGGCAGCGGCGCCAGAAACAGAAGGTTGACGCGTCCGCCCGCCCGTGTCCGTCTTGCCCCCTGAAACGCGCCCTTGCGCGCGGGGGGCAGGGGCTGACCCTTTCCGTCCGGACTGTGAGGTCCACCGAACCGCTGGGCCATCACACGCCCCCTGCGATCGAAACGTAGAGGATGAGGACGATCAGCAAGGTGAAAGAGAGTTTCTGCAATCCCGTCTCGGACATGTTGCCCCTTCCATCCCGACATTCACTTCGAAAGTTAGGGGATGATCCCTTTGGATACTAGGGGGAAGTGTCGATTCTCCCGTCCGATTGCGCTTGCCGCAGGGGCACGGCGCGGCATGGCCCCGGTTTCAGCCGCGTGTCGGTTTGGGACGCGGCTTGGTGGGGCGGATCACCCTGGCTGGACGGGCCGGACCTTCGGACGCGGGCTTTTCACCACGCGGGCTGCGGGGTGGTTCGGCTTTGCCGTTGCGGTCCGGTTTGCGGGACCGTTCCGGTTTGCCGGTCGTGTCGGGTTTTGGGTGTCCGGGTCTGCCTGGACCGGGCTTGCCGGGGCGTGCGGGTCTGGTGCCGGGGCGTGTGGGGCGTTCACCAAAGACATCGGCCTCGCTGGGTGTATCACGTGGTTTGTTGCGTCGCACGACAGGTTTTCGGGGTTTTGTTGTGCCATCTGGTGTTTCGACATCATCTTTCGTGTCAAGGCCCAGTTGGTCGCGCAACACGCGCCGTCTGATTTCTTCTACGGCACCCGGTTTCAACTGGCCCAGTTGGAACGGGCCATAGGACACACGGATCAGGCGGTTCACCACAAGTCCCACGGCTTCCATCGCGCGGCGGATCTCGCGGTTCTTGCCCTCGCGCAGACCCACGGTCAGCCAGGCATTGGCCCCGATCTGGCGGTCCAGCGTCACGATCATCGGCTGAAAGTCCTCGCCATCGGCGGTGATGCCTTTGCGCAGCGGTTCCAGTTGCGGCTCGGTCACGCGGCCATTCACGCGCACACGGTATTTGCGCAGCCAGCCGGTTGAGGGCAGTTCCAACTGCCGTTTCACAGCGCCGTCGTTTGTCAGCAGCAGCAGACCTTCGGAATTCAGGTCAAGCCGGCCGACCGACATCACGCGCGGCATGTCTTCGGGCAGGTCGTCATAGATCGTGGCGCGGCCTTGCTCGTCGCGCGTCGTCGTCACCAGACCAGTGGGCTTGTGATAGAGCCACAGACGCGCGGGTTCGGGCGCGTCCAGTGGTTTGCCGTTGACCACGATCTTGTCGGCGGGGGTCACGTTCAGGGCGGCGCGGGTGATGACCTCTCCGTTGACTGTGACGCGACCGGTTTCGATCAGCTTTTCAGCCTCGCGGCGGCTGGCGATACCGGCGCGGGCGATGACCTTGGCGATGCGTTCGCCGGCGGGAGGGGTTGGCTTCTGGCTCATGCCACGGGGTTAGCCCAGAATCAGGACTTGCGAAAGCGCAGATCGCGCGGCAGGGAAGAGCATGGAGTTCAAAAGCCATATGTCGCTTGCGCTGGAGGAGGCGCGTGCCGCCGCGCAGCGTGGCGAGGTGCCTGTGGGCGCGGTGCTGGTGGACCCGCAGGGCCGGGTTCTGGCGCAGGCGGGCAACCGCACGCGCGCGTTGAACGATCCCACCGCACATGCCGAGATGCTGGTGATCCGCGAGGGCTGTCGTGTGCTGGGGTCAGAGCGGCTGACGGGATGCGATCTCTATGTCACGCTGGAGCCTTGCCCGATGTGTGCGCAGGCGATCTCGGCGGCGCGTGTCGCCCGGCTTTACTATGGGGCGGCGGACCCGAAAAGCGGAGGCGTGGCGCAAGGGCCGCGGATATTCACCCATCCGCAATGCCATCATGTCCCAGAGGTCTATGACGGGATCGGCGGGGATGAGGCGGCGTTGCTGTTGCGGGCGTTCTTTGCCGACCGGCGCTGATGGATATGGCTGATTAATTCCGTTCGCGGAATATGTCTTGCCTTACGGAGGTGGCTTTGCAAGTCTGCCCCTGCAAATGTCTCAGGGAGGATGACAGATGATGATGACCCCGATCCGTGCCGTGACCCGCCTCATGGCAACGCTGGCGGCCCTTGTGCTTGGTGCGCAACTGGCGCTGGCCGAGGCGCAGCACAAGGTGGCGATCCATGTGGATGAAGAAAACGTCAGCACCATGAACATGGCGCTGAACAATGCGGCCAATATCGCCAAACATTATGGCGATCTGGGCGAGGAGGTGGTGATCGAGATCGTCACCTACGGTCCCGGTCTTCACATGCTGCGCGCTGATACATCGCCGGTGAAGGACCGTATCGCCACGATGGCGCTGGAGATGGACAATATCAGCTTTTCCGCCTGCCTGAACACGGTCGAGGCGATGAAGCAGAAATCGCAGAAGGACGTGCCGCTGATCAGCGAGGCGAGTGTCGTGCCATCGGGTGCGGTGCGGCTGATGGAGTTGCAGAAGGATGGATATGCCTATCTGCGCCCCTGAGGGTTGCAGAATGGCGTGACAGGACCCGGCGGCTCGCTCCGCCGGGTTTTTTCATGGGCTGATCAGATTTCGATCGCCTGCATCACCTGAGGTTCGATCACATCCACGTCGGGCAGGGCGTCGATCAGCACCTGCGCCGATTGCTCCAGAAGCGGGAAGGTGCGGTAGTGGCAGGGGATCACGGTCTTGAAATCGAAGAAGGTCTTTGCGGCATAGGCGGCACGGCGCATGTCCATTGTGAAATGGCCGCCTGCGGAGAGGATGCCGATGTCGGGTTTGTGCAGATCGTGGAAGATCTTCATGTCGGACATCACGTCCGTATCGCCCGAAACATAGATCGAATGGCCCTCAGCCTCGATGATGAAGCCGCATTCGGTGCCTGCGATGCGTGGCCCGTCAGGGCTGGCGAAGGTCGAGGAATGCAGGGCGTTGACCATCGTGACCTTGACCCCGTCCAAATCGACGGTGCCACCCTTGTTGAAACCCACGGTCTCGATCTTCTCATGCTCGGCCCAGTGGCTCATCAGGTCGTATTGACCGACCACGGGGACGCCATGCTTGCGCGCAAGATCCAGAACATCGGCGACATGGTCAAAATGGCCATGGGTCAGCAGGATGTGGGTCGCGCCCTGGGTGGCGGCGGCGTGCTGATCCGCGTCCAGCATCGGGTTGCCTGTCAGCCAGGGGTCCAGCAGCAGGACCTTGCCTGCGATCTCGAACCGGAAAGAGCCGTGGCCCAGCCAGATGATCTTCATGTCGTTCCTCCTTGGGTGTTTGCGGGGCAGAGCCTAGCATGGCGGTCCGGTTTGACCAGAGCCGGGGTGCGGGCGGCGTGCGTCGCTTGCGTATTTGAAGAACGATGAAAGGGCGGGCGCTGTCCTTGATGTGACCGGATTTGCTGCCGCAGATGCTTGCGGGCAGGGGCGGTGGGCGCTAAACGCATCTGCAACCTGACCGCAGACCGGAGACCCGTCATGTCGATCGCACCCGAAACCGCCGCCCGCGTGGCCAAGCTGGCCCGTATCAAGGTCGAGCCAGAGGCGCTGCCGGCGCTGGCCGCCGAGTTCAATACGATCCTCGGGTTCATCGAGCAATTGAACGAGGTGGATGTGGAGGGGATCGAGCCGATGACATCGGTCACGCCCATGCGCCTGAAATGGCGCGCGGATGTGGTGACGGATGGGGATCAGCAGGCGCAGATCCTGAAGAACGCGCCCGATGCGCGCGAGGGCTTTTTCGCGGTGCCGAAGGTGGTGGAATAATGAGCGAACTGACCAAACTGACGCTGGCCGAGGCGCGCGACAAGCTGCGCGCCCGTGAGGTGACGAGCCTTGAATTGACCGAGGCGTGCCTGACGGCGATCGAGGGGGCAGGGGCGCTGAACGCTTTTGTCCATCATACGCCCGAGATTGCCCGTGATCAGGCCCGCGCGGCGGATGCGCGGCTGGCGGAGGGCGATGCGCCTGCGATGTGCGGGCTGCCCATCGGGGTGAAGGATCTGTTCTGCACCAAGGGCGTGCCAAGTCAGGCGGCCAGCCGGATTCTGGAAGGGTTTCTGCCGGAATACGAATCCACCGTGACCAGTCAGTTGTTCGATGCCGGCGCGGTCATGCTGGGCAAGCTGAACATGGACGAATTCGCCATGGGTTCGTCGAACGAGACATCCTGCTATGGCAATGTCGTCAATCCCTGGCGGCGTGGCAATGACGACACGGCGCTGACGCCGGGCGGATCGTCGGGCGGGTCGGCGGCGGCTGTGGCGGCGGATCTGTGTCTGGCCGCGACCGGCACGGATACGGGCGGGTCGATCCGTCAGCCTGCGGCCTTTACCGGCATCGTGGGCATCAAGCCGACCTACGGGCGTTGCTCGCGCTGGGGGATCGTGGCGTTTGCCTCCTCGCTCGATCAGGCGGGGCCGATGACCAAGACGGTGCGCGATGCGGCGATCATGCTGGGCGCGATGTGCGGGCATGACCCCAAGGACAGCACCAGCGCCGATCTGGCCGTGCCGGATTTCGAGGCGATGCTGACCGGCGACATTCGTGGCAAGGTCATCGGTATTCCCAAGGAATATCGGATGGACGGGATGCCCGCCGAGATCGAAAAGCTGTGGGCGGATGGCACCGCCATGCTCAAGGCTGCAGGGGCCGAGATCCGCGAGATCAGCCTGCCGCACACGAAATACGCGCTGCCCGCCTATTACGTGATCGCCCCTGCCGAGGCGTCGTCGAACCTCGCGCGGTATGACGGGGTGCGCTATGGCCACCGCGCCAAGATCGCGCAGGGCGATGGCATCACGGAAATGTATGAAAAGACCCGCGCCGAAGGGTTCGGCCATGAGGTGCAGCGTCGCGTGATGGTGGGAACCTATGTGCTCTCGGCCGGGTTCTATGATGCCTATTACAACCGTGCGCGCCGCGTGCGGGCCTTGATCAAGCGTGATTTCGACGAGGTGTTCGCCGCCGGGATCGACGCGATCCTGACGCCCGCCACACCATCGGCCGCCTTCGGTCTGGGCGAAATGCAGGATGCCGATCCGGTGCAGATGTATCTGAACGATGTGTTCACCGTTACGGTGAACCTTGCGGGGCTGCCGGGCATCGCCGTGCCTGCCGGAACGGACGCGCAGGGGCTGCCGCTGGGTCTGCAACTGATCGGGCGGCCGTGGGAAGAGGGCGATCTGCTGAACACCGCCTATGCGCTTGAGCAGGCGGCGGGTTTTGTGGCCAAGCCTGGCAAATGGTGGTAATCGACCGGCTTGCACCCATGGGACAGCCGGTCCGGGTAGGATGGGTATGAGGCAGAGATGACAAAGCAGACACGTGCGACGACGGTCCTTTCAATGATTGCGCTTGGCGTGGTGGCGGCATGTGCGCCACAGGTGCCGGATAGCGGCGCGGGGGTGGGATTCGAGTCTTATTCCGACTATCAGGCGCGGCAATCCCAGCAGTTGCAGGGGCAATCGTTGCCGGCGCCCGCCACGGTGTCCAGCGCGCCGCTGGGCAGCACTGCCCCGCTTGATCCCGATGCGCAACTGGCCGCCGATACGGCGGCGGCGCTGAACTCGGGCCGCGCGCCTCTGGAGGCCAGCCCCTCCAACCCCGCGCCCGTTGCGGTCAATGCGGCCGGGATCAGTCAGGAAAACGATTTCGAAGAAGTCTCGGAACTGCGCAGCATCGAAAGCGATGCCGCAGCGATTGCCCGCAACCGGGCGCAATATGTCGTCGTCCAGCCTACGGAACTGCCGCGCCGCAGCGGCGATGGCGGGCCGAACATCGTGGAATATGCGATCCGCACGACCAATCCCAAAGGCGTCTCCCTGTATCGGCGCAGCTCTCTCAATTTCCAGAACTACGAACGCAACTGTGCCGAGTACCCCTCGGCGGATCAGGCCCAGATCGACTTTCTGGCGCGTGGCGGGCCGCAGCGCGACCGTCGTGGGCTTGATCCGGACGGGGATGGTTTCGCCTGTGACTGGGACCCGCGTCCCTTCCGCTCTGCCGTGCAGAACTGAGGCTTGGGCGGGGTCGTGACGATCCTGTCCCGTCCGTCCCCCAATCATGGGCCGCGCCGCGGCGGCGCGCGGCCTGATATGGTGGTCATTCACTACACCGCGATGGAGAGCGCCGGGGCGGCGCTTGATCGCCTCTGCGACCCTGCGGCCGAGGTGTCGGCGCATTACCTGATCTGCGAGACAGGCGCTATCTGGCGACTGGTGGACGAAGAACAGCGCGCCTGGCATGCGGGCGCGGGGCGTTGGGGGGATGTGACCGATGTCAATTCCCGCTCGATCGGGATTGAACTGGCCAATCGCGGCGATCACCCCTTTGCCGCCGCGCAGATGGATGCGCTTGAGGAACTTTTGACGGGGATCACGGCACGCTGGTCGATCCGGCCAGAGCGCATTATCGGCCATTCCGACATGGCGCCGTTGCGCAAATCCGATCCGGGGCCGAGGTTCGACTGGCGCAGGCTGGCGCGGCGGGGGCTGTCCATATGGCCTGATCCTGACGCCGCCCCACCTCCGGGTGACTTTCTGGCGGATGCGGCGCGGGCGGGTTTTCATGCCCCCGCGGAGTGCCCCGATCCCGCCTTCGCCGTGCTGACGGCGCTGCGCCTGCGGTTCCGGCCGCAGGCATCAGGGCCGCTGGATGCCACGGACCGCGCGATTGCGGCGGATCTTGCCCATCGCTTCCCCGTTGACCGCGCGTCCGGCACTGCTTAAGTGGGCCTTGCGCGGAGGGCTGGATGATCGCGGGTCGGGGTCTATCGATCCGAGGAAAGTCCGGACTCCACAAGGCAATGGTGCCGGGTAACGCCCGGCTGGGGTAACCCAAGGGAAAGCGCCACAGAGAACAGACCGCCATGCCTCGGCATGGTCAGGGTGAAACGGTGGGGTAAGAGCCCACCGCGGGACTGGCAACAGGACCGGCACGGCAAGCCCCACCAGGAGCAATGCCGAATAGGGACCTCGCGCGGGTTGATCGGTTCGCCGATATCACCGCAGGGCAGGCTTTGACCCAGAGGTCCGGGTTGGCAGCTAGAGGGGTCGCGGTAACGCGGTCTCAAGATGAATGATCATCCAGAGGGGGCAACCCCTTGGACAGAATCCGGCTTACAGGCCCTCCGCGCGCTTCATCTTGCCTGAAATACTCAAATCCGCACCGTGATCCGGGCGGGCGGGCGCAAGTTTTTGCGCGACTGTCGCAAACTCTGCGATATGCTGCGGGTAGTTCAGCATCGGAGGGATTTTACCATGAGTTTCGTAAAGACATTGGCCACGCTGGCGGTCGGCTTTGCCGCCGCCAAGGGGATGCAGAAGGTCAAGGAGATGGGCGGCACGGCGGGTGTCAAGGAGGCGCTGCGCAACGCGGGTCAACCCGGCGGCATGGCCGACGATATCGGTGCCATGGCGCAGAAGATGGGTCTGCCGGTGCAGCAGGATCAGTTGCGCGGCATGTTCGACCGTTTCGGCAAAAGCGCAGCCGGGCTGACCGAAACCACTGAAAAGAACATGGGAAGCCTGATGGGGGCGATGACCGGCATGGCCAGCGCAGGGGCGGCGGGACTGGGCGGCATGATGTCCGCGATGACTCAGGGCACGGCGCTGGGCCAGATCTCGGAAGAGAATGCCAAGCTGATGATCCGTGCCATGATCCAGTCGGCCAAGGCCGATGGCGAAATCAGCGCGGATGAACGCGCGGCGATCCTTGATCATCTGGGCGACGCCTCGGACGAGGAGATCGCCTTTGTCGAGGCGGAACTGGCGGCCCCAGTCGATGTGGCGGCGCTTGCGCGCGATACCGGGGCGCAGATGCGCAATCAGGTCTATTCGGCGGCCCTGATGGCGGTTCAGGTCGATACCGAGGCCGAGCGGACCTATCTTCGCCATCTGGCCCAATCGCTTGGACTGAGCGATGCCGAGCGCGATTCGTTGCATCAGACGATGGGCCGCCCGGGGCTTTAGGGCCACGATCCGGTGACAGCTGCGCGCCGCGCTAAAAACCGCGCGCCCTGTCGGCTTTGTCTGTTGACTCTGCGGACGGCGCGGGTAAAAGCCGGGGTTCAAGGAATTTCACGGGCGGCAGCGTCGTCCGGCGTAGGAGAATAGCAATGGCGAAGCCGACGACCATCAAGATCCGTCTGAACTCGACCGCGGGCACGGGCCATTTTTACGTGACCAAGAAGAACGCCCGCACCATGACCGAGAAGATGGTGATCAAGAAATACGACCCCGTCGTGCGCAAGCATGTCGAGTACAAGGAAGGCAAGATCAAGTAAGCGATCTTTCCTCCGTGATAAACAGGGCCACGCCGCGCGCGTGGCCTTTTTCATTTCTACCCCGTTGCGAATGAGTTTCAGGACCAAGACCGATGCCCAAAGAAGGCCATTTCATCAATCGAAGCAACTGGCTGCGCGCCTCGGTGCTGGGGGCCAATGACGGGATCGTCTCGACCGCCAGCCTCCTGGTGGGGGTGGCGGCCGCGGGCATGGACCGCAGCGGCATCCTGCTGGCCGGTCTGGCGGGGCTGACGGCGGGGGCGCTGTCCATGGCTGCGGGGGAATATGTCTCGGTCTCGACGCAGCAGGATATCGAGACAGCGGATCTCGCGCGGGAACGTGCCGCGCTGGAGGATGATCCCGATTACGAGCTGTCCGAGCTGGCCGAGGGGCTGGAGGCGCGCGGCGTGCAGGCCGGGCTGGCGCTGAAGGTGGCGCAGCAGATGACCGATCACGATGCGCTGGACGCGCATGCGCGCGAGGAGTTGGGGATGCACGGGATGGCAGGGGATGCCAATGCGTTTCAGGCGGCCTTTGCCTCGTCCTTCAGTTTTGCGATCGGGGCGGGCATGCCGTTGCTGGGGGCGGTGCTGGCGCCGGGTGGATGGACGGTGCAGGTGGTGGCCGTCGTCGCGCTGCTGGCGCTGATTGTGCTGGGTGGCACGGGGGCGCGGCTGGGCGGTGCGCCGATGCGGCCTTCGATCCTGCGGGTGGTGTTCTGGGGGAGTCTGGCCATGGTGGTTACATCCGCCGTGGGGCGGTTGTTCGGGGTGCATGTCTAGGACCGCTGATGTCGGTCGCAGCACAAAGGAAAAGGGCCGGTCTTGCGACCGGCCCTGTCCTTATGTCGGAGGTAAGTTGGCTTATTCGCGGTTGCCGAAGAGTTGCAGCAGCATCATGAACATGTTGATGAAGTTCAGATACAGGCTGAGCGCACCCATGATTCCCGCCTTGGCCAGCCATTCGCTGTCGCCATGGGCCGCGTGGGCCACATAGGTGTTCTTGATGTTCTGGGTGTCATAGGCCGTCAGACCGGCGAAGATCAGAACACCCAGCACGGAAATCGCAAACATGATGGCGGGCGAGCCCAGGAAGATGTTGATGATCGAGGCGACGATCAGACCGATCACGCCCATGATCAGGAACGCACCCCAGCCCGAGATGTCCTTCTTGGTGGTGTAGCCATAGAGCGACAGGCCCGCGAAGGCGATCGAGGTCACGAGAAAGACCTGCGCGATCGAGAAGCCGGTGAAGGCCACGAAAATCCACGCCAGCGACAGACCCATCACCGCCGCGAAGGCATAGAAGAAGGTCTGGGCCGCTGCGGCCGAGAAACGGTTGATCATGGCAGAGAAGCCGAAAACCATGGCCAGCGGAGCAAACATGATGATCCAGCCCAGGATATTCGGGCTGAGGGTGACCGGATCACGGAACACCGACAGCAGCGCGGGGCTGGTGCCCACGGCCCAGGCCACGGCGAAGGTGATCAGCATGCCTACGGACATGGTCCCGTAGACCTTGTTCATATGGGCACGAAGACCCTCGTCAATCTGGGCGGTGCGAACGCCTGCCGCTGCCGTCCGGAAAGTGTTGTACTCAGCCATTGAAGCCTCCGAAAAAATGACACGCACGCCCTTATGGACGTATTGCAGTGAATATCGGGAAGCTTGCCCCGCATTTCAAGGTTTTCCGACATGGAAACATATTTTTTCGACGCCGGTTTTCCCTGCGGCTGAAGCGCGGGTCAGATGGATCAGTTGCGCCAGCTTGGTGTGACATCCCAAGCGGGGCGCCGCGCCTCGGCTGCGGCCTGTTCCGGGGTGACGCCGATGTCCTGCAAGGCTGCCGCATCCAGCCTCGCCAGATCGCGGCGCTGACGACGGGCCGCGCGCATGGCGGACAGGTGTTGCAGCAGTGAGGTGAGTGACAGCGCCGGACGGGCGACGCGCGAGATGGACCGGGTGGACATGGGAGATTCTTTCGTGTTTGTGATCCGCGCGGCCGCCAGGATCATTGCCGCTGATTTATAATGCGGCGGCGGGCATAAGAAAAATGAATGTTCATGACAGTTGTCATCACGGAGAATGATGAATGCGGAACCTCGATATCACCACGCTGCGCTCGTTCGTGGCGGTGGCGGACCTTGGCGGCGTGACGCGCGCGGCGGGGCATCTGCACCTGACCCAATCCGCCGTCTCCATGCAGCTCAAGCGGTTGGAGGATGTGTTGGGGCTGAGCCTGCTGGACCGATCGAACCGCAGCGTGACCCTGACAGCCGCAGGGCAGCAGATGTTGGGCTATGCCCGGCGCATGGTGGACATGAACGATGAGGTGATGGCCCGTCTGACCGACCAGACCTATGAGGGCGAAATCGTTCTGGGTGTGCCCCATGACATCGTCCTGCCCGCCGTTCCGCATGTGCTGCAACGGTTCAACACCATGTTTCCGCGCATGAAAGTGCAATTGATCACCACGCCCACGCGCGATCTGAAGGCCAAGCACAAGCGCGGGGAATGTGACATCATCCTGACCACCGAGATCTCGGTTGATGCGGGTGGCGAGACCTTGACCGAATTGCCTCTGAAATGGGTGGGCGCACCGGGCGGCACGGCGTGGCGGCAGCGCCCCCTGCGGCTGGTTTTCGGGCGTCACTGCATCTTTCGCGCCGGGGCCATCGCCGCGCTGGAGGCGGCGGGGATCGAATGGGAATTGGCGGTCGAGACGGAATCCGACCGCACCATCGAAGCGACTGTCAGCGCCGATCTTGGCATCAACACCATGCTGGAAGGCATGGAGCCGCGCCATCTGGAGCAGATCGACCATGGCGGTGCGTTGCCAGAGCTGACCATGCAGAAGATCAACATGTATGGTCTGGACCGCGCGCGGGGCGAGGTTCTGAGCCAATTGGGCGCATTGTTGCGGCAGGCGTATCAGTCTCTTTGACCGATGCTCCCGGCTGGTGCCGGGTGTGAGTATTTGGGGAACGATGAAGGGCGCGGACCTTCGACAGCCTCATATGGTGATGACGACCTTGCCGGTCGAGGCGCGGCTGCGCAGCAGTTCCAGCCCATCTTCCACCCGATCCAGCGGCAGGATGTGGCTGACATGGGGTTTAAGCCGGCCTTGGGCATACCATTCCATCAGCACGGCGAGGCTGTCGGTCACGGCGCGCGGATTGAAGGTCATGTAGCCGCCCCAGTAGACCCCCAGCACGCTGAGGTTCTTGACCAGCAGATGGTTGGCGGGGATTTGCGGCACGTCACCGCTGGCAAAGCCGATGGGCAAGAGGCGTGCTTCGGGTTTGCAGGCGCGGAAGGCGGCCTGCCACTGGTCACCGCCCACCGGGTCGTAGACCACATCGGCGCCACCCAGTGATTTCACGATGGTGCGGATATCATCCGTGGCCGCGTCGATCAGGTGATCGGCCCCGGCATGGCGCGCGGCCTCCAGCTTGTCGGCCCCACGGGCGCAGGCAATGACAGTGGCCCCCATCAGTTTGCCCACCTCGACCGCTGTCAGGCCCACGCCGCCTGCGGCCCCCAGCACCAGAAGGGTCTCGCCGGGTTGCAGGCGCGCCCGATGGTCCAGCGCCAGATGAGAGGTGCCATAGGCGATCAGGAAGGCGGCGGCATCGGTCATGCTCATGGCGTCCGGCAGAGGGACGGCGCGGTGCGCGTCGAAACAGCCATGCTCTGCCAATCCGCCCTGTCCGCCGAAGACGGCGACACGGGTGCCGATCGCCGGGCTTGAAACCCCGTGCCCCAGCGCATCGACCACGCCTGCCACCTCCATTCCAAGGGTGAAGGGGGCGGGTGGCGTGTCCTGATACTGGCCTTTCAGCATCAGCAGGTCCGCGAAGTTCAATCCACAGGCCGCGATCTTCAGGCGGATCTGCCCCGGTCCCGGTTCCGGGGGCGCGATCTGCATCAGGGCGGCTGGGGCATCTGGGGCGGGTTTGTGATAGGCGCGCATCGTGACTCCGGTCTTGGGTTGGCCCGGTTATGGCAGCGAATCGACCTGTCGCAAAGGGCGACAAGGCCGATCCGGGGTGTTGCTGCAAAGGACAAGGGGCCTTGGCCGTGAATTTGGTATTGCAGACTGTTTTTTTCGTGTATCAAGGACTTGTGAAGAGTGCGGTTTGCAGGTTTGCGCCCTGATGACGTGTCAGGTCAAGGCGGGACACAGGCAGACCTTTTGTGTGAGTGAGAGGACCAAGTATGACGCATCACGTTGATGTGCATGTCGGAAAACGCATCCGTCATCGCCGCTGGCTGCTTGGGATGACCCAGCAGCAGCTTGCCGAACAGGTCGGCATCAAGTTCCAGCAGATCCAGAAATATGAAACCGGGGCCAACCGCGTCAGCGCGTCGCGTCTGTGGGATATTGCCGACAGCCTTGGAGTGCCTGTCAGCTTCTTCTTCGAGGGGCTTCCCGCAGCCGTGGCCACGATGACCGTGGTTACGGATGAATCATCCCGCCCGGCAAGCGCGGTCGGGGCCCCCCTTCGGACGGGCGCATCCGACCTTATGGGTGATCGTGAGGCCATGGATCTGGTGCGCACCTATTACGCGATCCCCGAGAACCAGCGCCGTCGTCTGTTCGATCTGGCGCGGGTCCTGTCCGACGTGGCTTGAGGCAGAGGGCGGGCTGGGATACCCACGGCGGAAATTTCTGCCGGGGGTAACATGGCTCATCCTACTTCTTCTTCCGATCCGCTGTCGGCCGCGTTGATGGGCACGGCCCATGCGATGGCCGATGCAGCGCGGGTGGCCGTCTTGCCGTGGTTCCGGTCGGCCGGTCTGGCGGCTGATAACAAGGATGCGGGCGGGTTTGACCCTGTGACGCAGGCCGACCGCGCCGCAGAAGAGGCGATGCGCGGGGTTCTCGCACGTCTCCGGCCTGATGATGCGATCATCGGCGAGGAATTCGGTGAGACACCCGGCACCTCGGGCCTGACCTGGGTTCTGGATCCGGTGGATGGGACCCGCGCCTTTATGTCCGGCACGCCTACTTGGGGTGTCCTGATCGGATTGGCGGATGCGGATGGTCCCGTGCTTGGCATCATCGACCAGCCTTATATCGGTGAGCGGTTCTGGGGTGGCTTTGGCCAGACCGGCATGACCGGTCCTCTGGGGGCGCGTGACCTGCGGGTGCGTGGGTCCCGGTCCTTGTCCGAGAGCATCCTGTTCACAACCTTTCCCGAGGTGGGCTCGGCTGACGAAGGTGCAGGGTTCCGCGCGGTGGCAGAGCGCGTGAAACTGGTGCGCTATGGCATGGATTGCTATGCCTATGCCTTGCTTGCCGCAGGGCATATCGATCTGGTGATCGAGGCGGGGTTGAGCAATTACGATGTGCAGGCCCCCATCGCGGTGATCGAGGCGGCGGGCGGGATCGTCACTGACTGGCAGGGTGGGCCTGCGCATCATGGCGGGCGCATTCTTGCCGCGGCGGGGGCAGAGCAGCATGCGGCGGCGCTGGCACTATTGTCGCAGGTTCCGGCTTGATCCCGACGCGGCAGGGGCGTTAGTCTGCTTGGGCGCGCGCCTCTTGGCCCCTTTCCGGTGTGCGCCCTGGGCATGAGGGGGCGCTGATCCTTTGGGGGCGCCTTGCATGACCAAGCCTGATATGCTGATCCACAATGCCGACCATGTACTGACGATGGACGATACCCGCGCCGCGTTGCGCGGGGCCGATATTCTGATCCGGGGGGGCGTGATCGTGGCCATCGGCACGGGTCTGGCCGCGCAGCATCCGGGGGCAGATGTGTTGCAGGCTGCGGGCTGTGTGGTGACACCCGGCCTCGTGAATACGCATCATCACCTTTATCAAAGCCTGACGCGGGCGGTTCCGGGCGGGCAGGATGCCTTGCTGTTCGGCTGGCTCAAGACGCTCTATCCGATCTGGTCGCGTTTTGGCCCCGAAGAGATGCGCGTCAGCGCCCTGACGGGGCTGGCCGAACTGGCGTTGTCGGGCTGTTCGCTGTCGTCGGATCATTTGTATCTTTATCCCAACGGGGCGCGGCTGGAGGATACGATCCATGCCGCTGCCGAATTGGGACTGCGGTTTCATCCGACGCGCGGGGCGATGAGTATCGGGGAAAGCGCAGGCGGCCTGCCACCCGACGATCTGGTCGAGGAGGAGGCGGCCATCCTGAACGACTGCATCCGCGTGATCGACGCCTTTCACGATCCGCGCGAGGGGGCGATGTGCCGGGTCGGCGTGGCACCCTGTTCGCCGTTCTCGGTCAGTCGTGAACTGATGCGCGATGCGGCCCTGCTGGCGCGGGACAAGGGGGTGATGCTGCATACCCATCTGGCCGAGAATGACGAGGATGTGGCCTATTCCCTGGCGCAGTTCGGTTGCCGTCCGGGGCAATATGCCGAGGATCTGGGTTGGACGGGGCCGGATGTCTGGCATGCGCATTGCGTCAAGCTGGACAGGGCCGAGATTGATCTGTTTGCCCGCACCCGCACAGGAGTGGCGCATTGCCCCTGTTCGAATTGTCGTTTGGGATCGGGCATCGCCCCGGTGCGTGCGATGCGGGATGCGGGTGTGCCGGTGGGGCTGGGGGTCGACGGATCGGCCAGCAACGACAGTGGCAACCTGATGCTGGAGGCGCGGCAGGCCATGCTGTTGCAACGCGTGGCGCTGGGCGCTGACAGGATGAGCGCGCGTGAGGCGCTGGAGATCGCGACGCGCGGCGGGGCTGATGTGCTGGGCCGTCCCGATTGCGGGCGGCTGGCGGTGGGCAAGCGGGCTGACATCGCCATCTGGGATGTGTCGGGCGTGGAAAGCGCCGGGAGTTGGGACCCGGCGGCGCTGGTTCTGGCAGGCCCGACCCGCGTGCGCGACCTGCTGGTCGAGGGGCGCCGCGTCGTCCGCGACGGGCAGATCGCGACCATCGACCTTCCCCGCGTGCTGGAGGATCAGCGCCGCCTTGCACGCCGCTTGGCGGGGTGATCCGCCGGGATGGGTGGATTCCCGCTCAATTGTGGCAAGACCACTGTTCATCGGGTCATAATTTTACCAAAGTGCGCTTGCACAAAAAGCGTTCACATCCACGGCTGCCAACGAGGGATCATGATCCGCACATTTTTGGTGATTCTTGCACTGACGCTCACACCTGTGACGCCTGCCTTTGCCAGCGCCGATCGCTATGTCGATCAGGCATTGAATGCGCAGCGCGCGGCCCATGGGATTCATCCTGTCCAACCCCACGCCCTGCTGATGGCAGCGGCTGAGGCGCATGCCCGCGACATGGCGCGCGGCGGGTTCATGTCGCATCGCGGTTCGGACGGGTCCAACGTCGCGCAGCGGGTCAAGCGGGCGGGCTTCTGCTACCGCGCGGTGAACGAAAACATCGCCATGGGATTTCGCGATCCGGCGCAGGTGATGAAGGGCTGGTACAATTCGCCCGGTCATCGCCGCAACGCGCTGTCGCGCAAGGTCACGCATTACGGTTTCGCCGCTGTGGACCGGGCCTGGGTTCTGGTGATGGGCAGCCCCTGCTGAGGGGCTGCGGTTCAGACCAGTCTTTGCCCTGACACCCATGTCGTCCGGATGGCGCGATCATCGCCCATCATGATGGTGGGGAAAACGGCCTCCCAGATATCCTGTGCCCGCGCGCTGCGCTGCGCGATTGCTGGGGTCGAGGACAGATCGAGGGCGATGATGTCCGCCTCCATCCCCGGCGCGAGGTTGCCGATCCTGTCGTCCAGCCGCAGCGCGCGGGCAGATCCGATCGTGGCCAGCCACAACAGTTGGCTGGCGTGTAGGGGGGTACCGCGAAGCTGTCCCACCTCATAGGCGGCGGCCATGGTGCGCAGCATCGAGAAACTGCTGCCCCCGCCTGTATCCGTGGCCAGCCCCACGCGGTGGCCTGCCGCGACAAGTCCTGCCATGTCGAACAGGCCCGATCCGATGAAGGTGTTCGAGGTCGGGCAATGCACCAGAGCCGCGCCCACCTCGCGCAGGCGGTCCTTTTCACGCGGTTCCAGATGGATGGCGTGACCATAGAGGCCGTTTGCCCCCAGCAGGCCGAACGCCTCGTAGGTGTCCAGATAGTCACGCGCCTGCGGATAGAGGCTGCGGACCCATGCGATCTCGTCCGTCTGCTCGCTTAGATGGGTTTGCATCAGGCAATCAGGGTGTTCCGCCCAGAGTGCGCCCAGTGCATCCAGTTGTTCGGGCGTGGAGGTGGGTGAAAAGCGCGGGGTGATGGCATAGGACAGCCGGTCCACCCCGTGCCACTTGCGCAGCAACGCCCGGCTGTCGTCATAGGCCGATTGCGCCGTATCGCGCAGACCCTCAGGGGCATTGCGGTCCATGCAGGTCTTGCCCGCCACCACCCGTTGCCCGCGCGCCTGAGCGGCGGCGAAGAACGCGTCCACGCTTTCGGGATGGATCGTCGCGTAGCTGCACACGGTTGTCGTGCCATGGGCCAGCGTCAGATCCAGATAGCGACCTGCCACATCGGCGGCATAGGCGGGATCGCCAAAGCGCATCTCCTCGGGGAAGGTGTAGCTGTTCAGCCAGTCGATCAGCCGCTTTCCCCAGCTGGCGATGATGCCGGTCTGCGGGTAGTGCACATGGGCATCCACGAAACCGGCCATCAGCAGCGCATCGCCATGATCCACAACCCGCGCCTCCGGATGCGCCGCGCGCAGATCGGCCCCGTGACCGACCGCCTTGATGTGCCCCCCCTCGATCAGCACGCCGCCCGCGCTGTCATGGCGGGCCGCGTCCGGCCCCGCAGCAAAGGGATCGGCGGCAAAATGGAGGGTCTGGCCCAGAAGAAGCGTCGGTAATGTCATGGAGTGTCCTTTCTGGCGCAGTCTATGGCGCGCGATCCCAGAGGTAAATCGCTGCCGGCAGGGTCGTCCGGTCCGGCGGGCATTGTTTCTGCCGCCCCCTTTCCGTTAAGAACACCCGAACGCGGACAGGAGGGTGACATGGCGGATGATGAAGATCTGATCGACCGGCCTGCAGACAGTCAGTCCGAGGGGCGCTATGGTCTGGATCGGCGCACCGTCACCGCGATCCTTGACGCGGTCGAGGCGGGCGATGCCGCCTTGTTGACCGCGCTGATGGAGCCGCTGCATGCGGCTGACATCGCCGACCTTCTGGAACAGATCAACAGCAGTGACCGGCGCGCGCTGATCCAGCTTTACGGGCTGGAATTCGACGGGGATATCCTGTCGGAACTGGATGAGAGCATCCGCGAGGATGTGATCTCGATCCTGAATCCGCAGGTTCTGGCGGATGCGGTGCGCGAGCTGGACAGCGACGACGTGGTCGATCTGCTGGAAGATCTGGACGCGCCGCAGCAGGGCGCCATTCTGGACGCGCTGGAAGATGCCGACCGCGTGGCCGTGCAGCAGGCGATGACCTATCCGGAATATTCCGCAGGTCGTCTGATGCAGCGCGAGGTGGTGATGGCCCCCGAGCACTGGACCGTGGGCGAAGCCATTGATTACCTGCGTAACTCCGAGGACCTGCCGGATCAGTTCTATCACATGGTGCTGGTCGATCCGCGCCTGCATCCGGTGGGCAATGTCACGCTGGGCAAGATCATGCGATCACGCCGCGACGTGGCCTTGCGGGACATCACCGAGGAGGTTTTTCACCTGATCCCGGTCACCCAGTATGACGGGGATGTGGCCTATGCCTTCAACCAGTATCACCTGATCTCTGCGCCGGTGGTGGACGATGACGGCCGGCTTGTCGGGATCATCACCATCGACGACGCGATGGCGGTTCTGGACGAGGAACATGAGGAAGACATCCTCAGGATGGCGGGTGTGAGCGAGGATTCAAGCCTGTCGGACACCATCCTTGAGGCGGCAAAGGGCCGGGCCGTCTGGCTGTTCGTGAACCTGTTGACAGCCATTCTGGCCTCATTGGTGATCGACGCCTTTGCCGAGACGATCAACCAGATGGTGGCGCTGGCGGTGCTGATGCCCATCGTTGCGTCGATGGGCGGCAATGCAGGCACGCAGACCATGACCGTTGCCGTGCGGGCGATTGCGACGCGCGACCTGACCGCGCAGAACGCGGCGCGGGTGATCTGGCGCGAGGTGTCGGTGGGGGCGCTGAACGGGGCGGTCTTTGGCCTGTTGATGGCGCTGGTGGCCGGGGTCTGGTTCGGGGTGCCGATGCTGGCCGTTGTGATCGGGGTGGCGATGCTGCTGACGCAGGTGGCGGCTGCGCTGGGAGGGATCGTGATCCCGATGGCGCTGGAGCGGCTGAAGATCGACCCGGCGCTGGCCTCGGGGCCGTTCGTTACCACCGTGACCGATGTGGTTGGCTTTTTCGCCTTCCTCGGGCTGGCGTCAGCCGTGTTGATGTAAGGGGCAATGATGGACCTGACCGCGATCAAGGCCGAAGCGCGCAGCGCTGCGTTTGCGCGCCGGAGGGTGGCGTTTGACGCTGTGGGCCCGGATCACGCGGGGCTGCTGGTGGATGTGCTGGCGCCGCATGCCGGAAAGGTGCTGTCGGGCTATATGCCGATGCGGACCGAGATCAGCCCGCTGGCCGCCATGCGTGCCCATGCCGCGACCGGGCCGGTCTGCGTTCCGGTCATTCAGGGCAAGGGGCTGCCGTTGCGCTTTGCCCGCTGGACGCCCGATGGCGAGATGGCCGCGGGCACGTTCGGCGCGCAGGTGCCCGCGCGGCTGGACTGGCTGGAGCCTGCTGTTCTGATCGTGCCGCTGGTGGCTTTTGACCGGCGGGGCGGGCGGCTGGGCTATGGCGGCGGGTTCTACGACCGCACGCTGGCGGGCTTGCGGACCCGTGGTCCGGTGCTGGCGGTGGGATTTGCCTTTGCCGCGCAGGAGGCCGAGGATCTGCCGCTGGAGGCGACGGATCAGACGCTGGACCTGATCGTGACCGAACGCGAGGTCATCGCCTGCGGCGGCGGGACTTGAGTATTTGGGGAACGATGAAGCGGGAGCGCGATTTATTGGCGCTTGGGACAAGCTTCGCTCTTGCCGTAGCGCCGCAATCGCCCTAGGCCATCGGTCATGAAAATTCTGTTCCTTGGCGATGTCATGGGCCGGGCCGGACGGCAGGCCGTATCCGAGAACCTTCCCCGTCTGCGGGCGGAGTGGAAGCTGGATTTCGTGGTGGTCAATGGCGAGAACGCATCCAGCGGGGCGGGCCTGACGGCGGATCACGCGCGTGTGCTGCTGGCGGCGGGGGCCGATTGCCTGACGCTGGGGGATCATGCCTTTGACCAGAAGGACATGCTGCAATTCATCGAGAGTGAGCCGCGCATCCTGCGGCCCCTGAACTTTGCCAAGGTCGCGCCTGGGCGCGGGCACCGGGTGTTTTCGGACGCGCGGGGGCGCAAGGTTCTGGTGTGCCAGGTTCTGGGCAATGTCTTCATGAAGCGCGCCTATGATGACCCGTTCTCCGCTGTGGATCAGGTTCTGGCGGCCCATCCTCTGGGCGGGTCGGTGCAGGCCAGTATCGTGGATATCCATTGCGAGGCGACAAGCGAGAAAATGGGCATGGGCCATTTCTGCGCGGGCCGCGCCAGTCTTGTCGTGGGCACCCATACCCATGTGCCGACGGCCGATGCGATGATTCTGGGCGGGGCGACCGCCTATCAGTCGGATGCGGGGATGTGCGGGGATTACAATTCCGTCATCGGGATGGAGAAGGACGAACCGATGCGCCGTTTCGTGACCGGAATGGCCAAGGGACGGTTCACCCCCGCGATGGGCGAGGCGACCCTGTCGGGCGTCTATGTCGAGACCGATGACTTGACCGGCCGTGCCACGCGCGTGGTGTCTGTCCGGCAGGGCGGGCGGCTTGAGACGGCGGGGCCCTGAGCCTTGCCCTGCGGCACATGACAGGCCCGCGTGGTGAGGCGGCGGCGCTTTTTGCGCTGTTGCTGCTGCTGGGTGCAGGGTGGGGGATCACCCAGCCGCTGACAAAGATCGCGGTCAGCACCGGACATGGGCATTTCGGATTGATCTTCTGGCAGTTGGTGATCGGGGCGACGCTGATGGCGGTGATCGCTGCGGCCACGGGGCGGCGTCTGCCATTGGGGCGCGCTGCGCTGCGGGTTTACGGGATGATCGCGCTAATCGGAACGGTGCTTCCCAATACGGCATCCTATCAGGCGGCGGTGCATCTGCCGTCCGGCGTGCTGTCGATCCTGTTGTCGCTGATCCCGATGATCGCCTTTCCCATCGCGCTGGGTCTGGGACTGGAACGGTTCAGCCTGCGCCGTCTGGCGGGGCTGGCGCTGGGCCTGATCGGTGTTGCGCTGCTGGTGCTGCCCGAGGCCAGCCTGCCCGATGTGGCGATGGTGGCTTGGGTGCCCGTCGCGATCATCGCTTCAGTGTGCTATGCTTTCGAGGGTAATTACGTGGCGCGCTGGGGCACGGCTGGTCTGGACGCTGTGCAGGTCTTGCTGGGGGCATCGGTCGTGGGGGCGTTGATGGCGCTGCCGTTGATGCTGGCCTCTGGTCACTGGATCAGCCCCTTCGCGCCCTTTGGCCGGGCGGAATGGGCGCTGATCGCGTCGTCAACGGTGCATGTGCTGGTCTATACGGCTTTTGTCTGGCTGATCGGACGGGCGGGATCTGTCTTTGCCGTGCAGGTCAGCTATCTGGTAACCGGCTTCGGTGTGATCTGGGCGATGCTGCTGCTGGGCGAGCGTTATGCGCCCATGATCTGGGCAGCCATGGGCCTGATGATGGTTGGCATGGCCTTGGTGCAGCCGCGTCCCAAAGCGGTGCTTGCCCCTGTTCCGGGCTTGGGCCAAGGTGACCTTCGCTGATTTTTCAACAGGATTGACATGGCGCTGTTCGAGTTCTCCCAGATGACGCAGGCCGTGCTGTGCCTTGCCGTGGTGCTGGGCATGTTCGTGTTTTTCATCAAGGAAACCTATCCGGCAGAGGTCGTCGCCATCGGTGGGGCGGTCCTCATGCTTCTTCTGGGGCTTCTGCCCTATGATCAGGCGGTCTCGGTGCTGGCCAACCCGGCCCCGTGGACCATCGCATTGATGTTCATCGTGGTGGGTGCCTTGGTGCGGACCGGGGCACTGGATGCCTTTACGGGGCTGGCAGACAGATTGGCCCGCACGCGGCCCGCATCGGCGATCATCATTCTGTTGACCATCGTGGCGCTGGCCTCGGCGGTGATGAACAATACGCCCATCGTGGTGGTGATGATTCCGGTCTTTGTGCAACTGGCGCGCACCATGGGCATTTCGGCCAGCAAGCTTTTGATTCCGCTGAGTTATGCGGCAATCCTTGGTGGTACGCTCACGCTGATCGGCACATCGACCAACCTGCTGGTGGACGGGGTGGCCCAGACGCAGGGGATGGAACCCTTCTCGATCTTCGAGATCACGCCTCTGGGGTTGATCCAGGTGACCTTCGGGCTGGCCTTTCTGCATTTCGTGGCCCCCCGCCTGTTGCCGGAGCGTGACAGCATGGCGACGCTGTTGTCCGACAAGAGCCGGATGAAGTTTTTCACCGAAGCCGTGATCCCGCCCGACAGCAACCTGATCGGGCGCGAGGTGACGGGGGTGCAGCTGTTCAAACGCGAGGGGGTGCGCCTGATCGACGTGATCCGGGGCGATCAGTCGCTGCGGCGCGACCTGCAAGGGGTGATGCTGGAGGTGGGGGACCGCGTGGTGCTGCGCACGCAGATGGCGGAACTGCTGAGCCTGCAACGGAACAAGAGCCTCAAGCGGGTGGATCAGGTCTCGGCGGTCGAGACATCGACGGTCGAGGTGCTGATCACGCCGGGCTGCAAGATGGTGGGGCGCTCGCTGGGGTCGCTGCGGTTGCGGCGACGGTTCGGGGTCTATCCGCTGGCGGTGCATCGGCGCAACCAGAACATCGGACGGCAATTGGACGAACTGGTGGTGCGCGTGGGCGATACGTTGCTGCTGGAGGGGGCGCCCGCCGATATCCAGCGGCTGGCAACCGAGATGGACATGGTCGATGTCTCGCATCCCACGGCGCGGGCCTTCCGGCGCGGACATGCGCCTATCGCCGTGGCGGCGCTGATCGGGATCGTGCTGCTGGCGGGCCTGAACGTGGCGCCGATCCTGTTGCTGTCGTTCTTTGCGCTGGGGATCGTGCTGCTGACGCGCTGCATCGATGCGGATGAGGCGTTCTCTTATGTGGATGGTCGGCTGCTTGCGCTGATCTTCGGGATGCTGGTCATTGGTGCGGGGATGCAGGCCACCGGCGCGGTGCAGATGCTGGTCGATCTGGTGGCGCCCTATCTGGCGCTGATGCCGCCGGTTTTCGTGGTCTTTGCCGTTTACCTGCTGACCACGGTCCTGACCGAGATGGTGTCGAACAATGCCGTGGCCGTTGTGGTGACGCCCATCGCCATCGGTCTGGGGCAGACGATGGGGATAGACCCGCGCCCCCTGGTGGTGGCGGTGATGGTCGCGGCCTCGGCCAGTTTCGCCACACCGATCGGGTATCAGACCAATACGCTGGTCTATGGGCCTGGCGGGTATCGGTTCACCGATTTCATGCGGGTGGGCATACCGATGAACATCATGATGGCGATCATCGCGTCGATCACGATCCCGTTCATCTGGCCGTTGTGAAAGCCGGTCGTTGATGCTGCAAGCGGCCTTGCGAGGGGCCGGGCTGGTGACATATAGAGGCGCAGATCGCCAGACAGGCTTATACAGACACAGACGGAGGCACGCATGGCCGGCCACTCAAAATGGGCAAACATCCAGCATCGCAAGAACCGTCAGGATTCGGTGCGCGCAAAGCTTTTCTCGAAGCTGTCCAAGGAAATCACCGTGGCGGCCAAGATGGGCGACCCGGACCCGGAAAAGAACCCCCGCCTGCGGCTGGCGGTGAAGGAAGCAAAATCGCAATCCTGCCCCAAGGATGTGATCGAACGCGCCATCAAGAAGGCCATCGGCGGCGAGGGCGAGGCCTATGAGGAAATCCGTTATGAGGGCTACGGACCCAATGGCGTGGCGATCATCGTCGAGGCGATGACCGACAACCGCAACCGGACCGCGTCCAACGTGCGCTCGACCTTCACCAAGAATGGCGGGAACTTGGGCGAAACGGGGTCTGTGGCCTTCATGTTCGACCGCAAGGGCGAGATCACCTATCCTGCCAAGGTGGGCGATGCCGACACCGTGCTGATGGCCGCGATCGAGGCCGGGGCCGAGGATGTGGAGAGCAGCGAGGATGGCCATGTGATCTGGTGCGCGGATGTGGACCTGAACGAGGTGGCCACCGCGCTGGAGGATGTGCTGGGAGAAAGCGACAGCACGAAACTGGTCTGGAAGCCCACAACCTCGACCGAGATGGACCTTGAAAGCATGACCAAGCTGATGAAGCTGGTCGATGCGCTGGAAGATGACGACGATGTGCAGCGCGTCACCACCAATTTCGAGGCCAGCGACGAGGTCATGGGTCAGCTGTAATCCGATCTGCGGCGTGATCTGAAAGGGCGTCCCTTTGGGGCGCCTTTTTTCTGTTGGTGGGGTCGGTGAAATTGGGTCAGGTCGTAAACGATCTGGCCTGTGGCGTGATGCGAAGGTGTAGGGTGCGTGCCCGCACGCACCGTTTGTTGATGCGGGGCGTGGTGCGTGCAAGCACACACCCTACACCTACTATCGCAAAGCCGCTCTGTTGGAGTGACCTCTCCATCCCGCAAAGCTGGCATTATGATGGTCGGGCTACAGAAGAGTGCTGGGGCGTGACAATGCGGGACTGGCCTGCCAAGACTGCTGCAACGCGGGAGGAAGGGCGGGCGCAGGTGCAGGCGGATTACGCGATCATCGGGGGTGGGATTGTCGGGCTGTCTGTGGCTTGGGGGCTGCTGCGGATTGGCCGGACTGTGATCGTGCTGGATGGGGACGATGGCAGTTTTCGCGCCAGCCGGGGGAATTTCGGGCTGATCTGGGTGCAGTCCAAGGGATTGAAGCAACCTGCCTATGCGCGCTGGACCCAAGGGTCAGCGGCGCTGTGGCAGGGGTTTGCGGCGGAACTGTCGGACGGGACGGGGGCCGATCTGTCGCTGCGGCAGGATGGCGGATACGACTTTTATCTGGACGAGGCGGCGCTGGAGGCGCGGGTGGCGCAATATGCGGCGCTGCGCGAGGCTTTGGGCGGGGAGTATCCGTTCGAGGTCTTGGGGAACAACGCCCTGCGGCGGGAGGAGCCAGAGGTTGGCCCGCGCGTGGCCGGCGCGATCCTGCATCATCAGGATGGGCATGTGAACCCGCTGCGCCTGCTGCGGTCGCTGGCCATGGATGTGCGGCGGCGGGGCGGGCAGGTTCTGACGGGTCAGTCTGTCGCGGATGTGGACGGCGTGGCGGAGGGGCTGCGGGTCAGATGTGCGTCTGGATTGGTGGTCACGGCGGGGCGTGTGGTGATGTGTGCGGGTCTGGGTGCGATGGACCTCGGTCCCCGGCTGGGTTTTCTGGCCCCTGTCCGGCCCCAGCGGGGGCAGGTGCTGGTGACGGAAAAGCTGCCGCCGCTGATGCACCGCCCCTCGGCCACGATCAGGCAGGTCGATGAGGGCGGTGTTCAGATCGGGGCAAGTGCCGAGGAGGTGGGGTTGGATGACCGCGTGACGATCCCCACCGTGGCGAAGATCGCCGCCGAGGCCGTGGCGGTTATGCCGCGACTGGCGCAGGCGCAGATGGTGCGCAGTTGGGGGGCGCTCAGGATCATGTCGCCGGATGGCTTGCCCATCTATCAGCACAGCCCGACCCTGCCGGGGGTCAGCCTTGTGACCTGCCATTCCGGCATCACGCTGGCCGCCGCCCATGCCCTGTTGTTGCCGCGCTGGTTGGAGGGGGCGGATGATGCGCCGGATCTTGGGATGTTCGGGGAGGCCCGTTTTGTTTCGTGACCTTTCCCCTGATGCACCACGCGTGCGCGTGACCTTGGACGGGCAGGTGTTGCACTTGCCCGCGGGGGCCAATCTGGCTGCCGCCTTGCTGGGGGCCGGAATCACCACCTTCCGCATGACCCCCGTCTCCGGCGCGTCACGCGGGCCGTTCTGCATGATGGGGGCCTGTTTCGATTGTCTGATCGGGGTGGAGGGCGTGACGCGGCAAGCCTGCATGATGCAGGTCTCGGACGGGATGGTCTTGACCCGGCCCTTGGGAAAGGGCGGGGCATGAGGGCGGTTGATCTGATCGTGATTGGCGCGGGGCCTGCGGGGATGGCGGCGGCGGTTGAGGCGGCAGGCGCCGGGCTGTCGGTGGCCATGCTGGATGAGCAGGCTGCCCCGGGCGGGCAGATCTACCGCGCCGTGACTGGGGCCGGGGCCGGGCGCGGGGACGTGCTGGGCAAAGATTATCTGCACGGAGCCAGTCTGGTCGAGGCCATGTCGGCCTTGGGTGTCAGCCCTCTGTGCAGGGCCGTGGTCTGGAACATCGCGCCGGATGCGGAGGGTATCACCGTCACCTATTCCCAAGATGGGCGCGCGGCGCAGGTTCGGGCGGCGCGTCTGGTTCTGGCCACGGGCGCGCTGGAACGGCCAGTGCCGATCCCCGGCTGGACCCTGCCCGGCGTGATGACCGCGGGTGCGGGGCAGATCCTGCTCAAAGCCTCGGGTGTTGTGGCGCAGCGCGCGGTCCTCGCAGGGTCGGGGCCGCTGCTTTATCTGCTGGCGGTGCAGATGGTGCGGGCGGGTCAGCCGCCGCTGGCCTTGGTCGAGACACAGGGAGCAGGCGACATGTGGCGGGCGCTGCCGCATCTGGCGCGCGGGCTGCGGGGGTGGCGGACGCTGGCCAAGGGTGTAGCTCTGCTGGCGCAGTTGCGCCGCGCAGGCGTGCGCCGGATCACTGGCGCAGGTGATCTGGTGGTCGAGGGCGATGCGCATGCGGCGGCGCTGCGGTTCACTGTCGGCGGACAGGTGCAGCGCATCGCCTGTGATACGGTGCTGCTGCATCAAGGGGTGGTGCCCAATACCCAGATCAGTCGCGCGCTGCGGATGGAGCATGACTGGCGGGCCGGACAGCACGCATTCACGCCGCGTCTGGATGCATGGGGCGAAAGCACGGTGCCGGGTGTGTTCGTGGCGGGTGACGGGGCGGGGATTGCAGGTGCGGCGGCGGCGGAACAGGCGGGGCGGTTGGCGGGCTTGCAGGTGGCACATCAGCTGGGCCGGATCGACGGTGCCGCGCGGGAGGCGCGGGCGCGGGGACCTGCGGCGCGGCTGGCGGCGGAGCGGGCGTTACGTCCGTTTCTGGAGGTGGCCTATCCGCCTGCGCCACAGGTTCTGTCCCCTGCCGACACCACGATCATCTGCCGCTGCGAGGAGGTGACGGCAGGTCAGGTGCGCGGCTGGGCGAAGCTGGGTTGCATGGGGCCGAACCAGACCAAGGCGTTCGGCCGGGTCGGCATGGGGCCCTGTCAGGGGCGCTTTTGCGGGCTGAGCGTGACGGCCTTGCTGGCGCAGGCCCATGGGATGACGCCCGAGGCGGTGGGGGCCTATCGTGTCCGGCCGCCTTACAAGCCGGTGACGTTAGGAGAGTTGGCGTCATTGGATGCGGGCGAGACACCCTGATCGGGCGGCAGGATTGGATATTTGAAGCAAGAAGAAGCAGCGGCGGCGCGCCTCAGATCACCATGTCGAGGCGATAGCCGGGGCGGTAGCTGATCTGGGCCACCGTGACCGGGCGAGTGCCGTCCAGCGTGCTGCGGTCCAGCCTGAAGAGCGCGGTTCCGGGCGCGCAGCCCAGTTGGGCGGCTGTGGCGGCATCGGCGGCAATGGCCGAAAAACTGAGGCGACCTTCGGTGAAAGGGGCATGGCGCACCAGCCATTCATTGGCGGACAGGGTGGTCATATCCGCTTCGAGCGCGCCGGGGGCGGCGGCGGGGTTGATCCAGCGATCCTCCAGCGCGAAGGGGGTGCCGCCTGCCAGATGCAGCGCGCGGATATGCAGCGCGTCGGTATCCGGGGGCAGGGCAAGGGAGGCGTGCACCGGGGCAGGCGGTGATTCAAGTGCGCGCGAAAGCAGGGCATAGCCATAGGGTTGACCCAAGGCCGCGACCTCGTCCCGGATCAGGGGGATCGAGAGCACGGCGCGGCGCACCGGAGCCTCGGCCACGCGGGTGCCGGCCTTGCGGCGACGGTCCAGAACGCCCGATTCCGCCAGATCGCGCAGGGCGCGGTTGACCGTGGCGCGGGCGCAGCCGAATTCAAGCGCCAGATCCGCCTCGTTCGGGATCATGGTGCCGGGCGGCCAGCGCCGGTGTCGGATGCGGGCCAGCACCTCGGCCCGGATCGCTTGCCATGTGCGGGGAGGTGGCGTGTCGGTCACATTACATCCTTGAGGCGGCTGAGCGTGGCGCGGTAGGCGCGGGTGATGGCGGTGCGGTGGATGTGGCGGCCCGACTGCACCATGTGCCGACCGGCGCACCACAGGTCGCGGATCATGCCCTTGTCGCCTGTCACCATCAGGGTATCAAGTATCCGGTCGCCCGATTTGCCGATCAGGTCGATATGGCCGGGGGCGAGGCCAGCGAGATCGGCCCATTCCCCTACCGCGATACGCCCTGTGCCGCGCGCAAGGGCCTGTGCGCCGCCAGTGGCCGCATCCTCCAGCACACGGCGCCCGGTGGAGCGGTCGGCGGTGGCGAGTGCCGCGCGGGACCGGTCGCGCAACCGCTGGGAGTAGTCGAGGCTGCGCATTTCTTCGGCCAGGCTGATGCGGATATTGCTGTCCGAGCCGATGCCGAAACGTCCTGTGGCGTCCAGAAATCGGGGCGCGTCGAAGATGCCGTCGCCAAGGCTGGCCTCGGTGATGGGGCACAGGCCCGCAACGGCCCCGGTGCGGGCGAGGGCGCGGGTTTCCGCAGGTGTCATCTGGGTGCAATGGATCAGGCACCATTGATCCGTGATGTCTGTCTGCTCCAGCAGATAGGTGACGGGGCGCGCGCCGGTATGGGTGAGGAGTTCATCGACCTCGGCGACCTGCTCAGCCAGATGCATGTGAATGGGGCGGTCGCCTGCAAGGGTGATGGCGGTTTGCAAACCTGCATCGGTGACTGCGCGCAGGGAATGGGGGGCGGTGCCCAACCGTGTGTCGTCCGGCAGGGCACGGATGAGGTGGTCGCAGTCCTGCACCAGTCTTGCATAGCTGTCGGGGGTTTGGCCGAAGCGGATCTGGCCGGAGGCGAGGGCCCGCCCGTCGCGTCCACCGACTTGATAGAGCACGGGCAGAAGCGTGAGGCCGATGCCCGTCTGGGCAGCGGCGGCACAGATGCGGGCCGACATTTCGGCGGGATCGGCATAGGGCGTGCCGCCCGGTGCGTGATGCAGGTAGTGGAATTCGCCGACCGCAGCGAAGCCCGCCTCCTGCATCTCCATCTGCACGAAGGCGGTGATGGCCTGCACGTCATCGGGGGTCAGGCGGTCGAGAAAGCGGAACATCTGCTGCCGCCATGTCCAGAACGTATCGCGGGGATCGGGGCCGCGCGCCTCGGTCAGACCGGCCATGGCGCGCTGGAAGGCGTGGGAATGCAGATTCGCCGGAGCCGGGATCAGGGGGCCGGTGCGATGCGCGGCACCCGCGCGGGCGTCGGGCGTGATGCGGGCGATCCGGCCAGACCTGTCGATGGTGAGGGCGACGTTGCGCGCCCAGCCCGAGGGCAGCAGGGCGGTTGTGGCGAAAATCTCGGTCTGCATGCTTGACTCGGGTTTATTATGTATAGACATATTATGGATAAGCGCAGATGAAATTGGAATCAACCCTTATGACGCGGACACTTCTGACAGAGCTGGCCCTGATGCCGATGACCGATGGCGCGGCGTTGCTGGATGGTGCGGTGTTGATGGACGGCGCGCGCATCCTCTGGGCCGGAGCGGCGGCGGATGCGCCGGATGCGGATCATGTCGAGCGGTTGGCGGGGCGGTTGGTTACGCCTGCGCTGATCGATTGCCATACGCATGTGGTCCATGGCGGGAGCCGCGCCGCGGAATTCGCGCAGCGGCTGGAGGGGGCAAGCTATGCCGATATCGCACGTGCCGGGGGCGGTATCCTGTCCACCGTGCGGGCCACGCGGCAAGCATCGGAGGCGGAGCTTCTGGCACAGGCCCTGATCCGCGTCGATGCGATGATCGCCGAAGGTGTGGCGGTGATCGAGGTGAAGTCGGGCTATGGCCTTGATATTGAAACCGAACTCAGGATGTTGCGGGTGGCGCGGGCCATTGCAGGGGTGCGCCCGGTGCAGGTGGTGACAAGCTGGCTGGCGGCGCATGCGGTGCCGCCGGAATATGCGGGGCGCAGCGATGATTATCTGGAGCAGGTGGTGTTGCCCGGACTGCGCGCCGCCCATGTCGAAGGGCTGGTCGATGCGGTGGATGGGTTCTGCGAAGGGATCGCCTTCACGCCTGCCCAGATAGGCCGCGTGTTCGATCTGGCGCGAGACTTGGGCCTGCCGGTGAAACTGCATGCCGAGCAACTGTCATCCCTGGGTGGGGCCAGTCTGGCGGCGCGGTATGGCGCGCTGTCGGCGGATCATCTGGAATATGCGGGCGAGGCCGATGTGGCGGCGATGGCGGCGGCGGGGACGGTCGCGGTGCTGTTGCCCGGCGCGTTCTATACGCTGCGCGAGGTGCGGGTGCCGCCTGTGGCTGCGTTTCGTGCGGCAGGTGTTCCGATGGCGCTGGCCACGGATTGCAATCCGGGATCGTCGCCCATGACCTCGCTGCTGCTGGCGATGAACATGGGCTGCACGCTGTTTCGCCTGACCCCGGCAGAGGCTTTGGCGGGTGTGACGGTCAACGCGGCGCGCGCGCTGGGCTTGCGGGATCAGGGGGTGATCCGGGCCGGGGCCGTGGCTGATCTGGCGGTCTGGGATGTGGCAGATCCTGCGGAACTGGCCTATCGCATCGGGGGCAACCCCTTGTTTCGGCGTTATTTCAGGGGGCAGGCATGATCCATCCGGGGCATATGACATTGGCGCAATTGGCGGCCGTTCACGCAGGCGCGCCGGTGCCGCCGATTGATCCGGCCGCGCGTGCCGGCGTGGAGCAAGCCGCCGCGATGGTGGCCGAGGCGGCGCGGGGGCAGGCGGCGGTGTATGGCGTCAATACCGGCTTCGGCAAGCTGGCCAGCCGCAAGATCGCGCCCGAGGATACGGCGATTCTGCAGCGCAACCTGATCCTGTCGCATTGCTGCGGTCTGGGTGATCCGCTGGAGGCACCTTTGGTGCGGCTGATGCTGATGCTCAAGGCGGCGAGTCTGGCGCGCGGGGCATCCGGCGTGCGCTGGGAGGTGATCGCGCTGATCGAGGGAATGTTGGCTTGCAATGTCTTGCCGGTGATCCCGCAGCAAGGCTCGGTCGGGGCTTCGGGTGATCTGGCACCCTTGGCGCATATGGCGGCTGTCATGATCGGGGCGGGTGAGGCCGTGTATCAGGGGCGGCGGATGCCCGGTGCCGAGGCGCTGGCGGCGGCGGGGCTGACCCCTGTGGTGCTTGGCCCGAAAGAGGGGTTGGCGCTGATCAACGGGACACAGTTTTCGACCGCTGCCGCCTTGGGGGGGCTGTTCGATGCGTGGCGCAATCTGGAAGGGTCGGTCGTGACGTCCTGCCTGTCCACCGATGCGATCATGGGGTCGGATGCGCCGCTTCTGGCGGGTATCCATGATCTGCGCGGTCATGCGGGCCAGATCGCCGTTGCCGCGGTCATGCGCGGCTTGATGGAAGGCTCTGCCATCCGCGACAGTCACCGCGAGGGCGATACCCGCGTGCAGGACCCCTATTGCATCCGCTGTCAGCCGCAGGTGGCGGGGGCGTGCATGGACCTGCTCCGCATGGCCGGGCGCACCTTGGAGATCGAGGCGAATGCCGTGACCGACAACCCACTGGTCCTTCTGGAGGAAGGGCGGATCGTGTCGGGCGGGAATTTCCACGCGGAACCCGTGGCCTTTGCCGCTGACCAGATCGCGCTGGCCATTGCCGAGATTGGCGCGATTTCGCAGCGACGGGTGGCGCTGATGGTTGATCCGACGCTGAGTTTCGATCTGCCGCCATTTCTGACGCCCGATCCGGGGTTGAATTCAGGCTTCATGATCGCCGAGGTGACGACAGCCGCCTTGATGAGCGAGAACAAGCATCTGGCCAATCCCTGTTCCACCGACAGCACGCCCACCAGCGCCAATCAGGAGGATCATGTGAGCATGGCCGCCCATGGCGCGGTGCGTCTGGCGCGGATGAACCGCAACCTGTCGGCCATTCTGGGGGTCGAGTTGCTGGCGGGGTGTCAGGGGATCGAATTCCGCGCGCCCTTGCAGACATCCGCGCCCTTGCGGGCGGTGCTGGCGCGGGTGCGCGGGCAGGTGGCGACGCTGGGGGCGGATCGCTACATGGCACCTGATCTGGCTGTCGGGCAATCCTTGATCGCGGGTGGCGAGGCGCAGGCGGCGGCGGGTGTCGCGCTGGAGATCGCAGGATGAGCGTCGAGGTCACACGCGGGCAGGGCGCCATCGTATTGGGTCTGCCCCACACCGGGCTTGACGTGCCGCCCGAGGTCTGGGCGGGCTTGAACGACCGGGGGCGCGAACTGGCGGATACGGATTGGCATATCGACAGGCTTTACAATGGCTTGCGCGCGGACGTTACGATCGTCCGCCAGACCGTGCACCGCTATGTGATCGACGTGAACCGGGGGGCGGATGATGCCAGCCTTTACCCCGGTCAGGCGACGACGGGGCTGTGTCCGGTGACTGATTTCGACGGAGCACCCATCCACCTGCCGGGGCATGCGCCTGATAGCGCCGAGGTCGCGGCGCGGATTGCGGCGCATCACACGCCCTATCACGCCGCGTTATCCACAGAACTGGCGCGGATCAGGGCGATGCACGGCGTTGCGATCCTTTACGATTGTCATTCGATCCGGTCGCGGATTCCGCATCTGTTCGAGGGAACATTACCCGATTTCAACATCGGCACGAATCTATCCACAAGTTGCGCGCCGCTTGTGGAAGAAACTATGGAAAAGATCTGCCGTGCGGCACAGGGCTATTCCACGGTCGTGAACGGCCGTTTTCGCGGTGGCTGGACCACGCGGCACCACGGTCAACCCGGCGCGGGCATCCATGCGATCCAGATGGAACTGGCCCAGTCCACCTACATGGAAGAGGCCCCGCCGTGGCGCTGGGACGAGGGCCGCGCCGCGCGCTTACGCGCAACATTGGCGCTGGTCCTTGATGCGCTTCAATCCCTTGTAGACAGAAAGGTTCTGACATGACCACGCCCCGTATCATCGGCAGCCGCCACAATTCGCGCGACGTTTTCCCGCCGACCGGAACCACGCTGACCGCCAAAAGCTGGCTGACCGAGGCGCCGCTGAGGATGCTGATGAACAACCTGCATCCCGATGTGGCGGAAAACCCGCATGAGTTGGTGGTGTATGGCGGGATCGGGCGCGCGGCGCGGACATGGGAGGATTTTGATGCGATTGTCGCCGCGTTGACCGATCTGAACGCGGATGAGACGCTGCTGGTGCAATCGGGCAAACCCGTGGGCGTGTTTCGCACCCATGCGGATGCGCCACGCGTGCTGATCGCGAATTCCAACCTCGTGCCGCATTGGGCAACTTGGGATCATTTCAACGAACTCGATAAGAAGGGTCTGGCGATGTATGGCCAGATGACCGCCGGATCGTGGATCTATATCGGCACGCAAGGAATCGTGCAGGGCACCTATGAGACCTTCGTCGAGGCGGGGCGGCAGCATTATGGCGGATCACTCAAAGGGCGCTGGATCCTGACAGGCGGCTTGGGCGGCATGGGCGGCGCGCAGCCCTTGGCAGCCGTGATGGCGGGGGCCTGCTGTCTGGCGGTGGAATGCGACGAGACTCGCGCCGATTTCCGGCTGCGGACCCGCTATGTCGATGAAAAGACGCGCGATCTGGACGAAGCCCTGGCGATGATCGACCGCTGGACCAAGGCGGGCGAGGCGAAATCCGTGGCCTTGATCGGCAATGCGGCGGATGTGTTCCCGCAGCTTTTCGCGCGAATGCAGGCCGGGGGAATGCGTCCCGACATCGTGACCGATCAGACCTCGGCCCATGATCCGGTGCATGGCTATCTGCCGCAGGGCTGGAGCGTGGCCGAATGGCGCGCCAAGCAGGACAGCGCGCCCAAGGCGGTGGAGGCCGCCGCCCGCGCCAGCATGAAGGTGCATGTGGCCGCGATGGTGGATTTCTGGAACGCGGGCGTGCCGGTGCTGGATTACGGCAACAATATCCGCCAGATGGCGCTGGAGGAGGGGTTGGAGAACGCCTTCGCCTTTCCGGGTTTCGTGCCCGCCTATATCCGGCCCCTGTTCTGTCGCGGGGTGGGGCCGTTCCGCTGGTGCGCGCTGTCGGGCGATCCCGAGGACATCTACAAGACCGACGCCAAGGTGAAAGAGCTGATCGACGATCCGCATCTGCACAACTGGCTGGATATGGCGCGGGAACGGATCAGCTTTCAGGGCTTGCCCGCGCGGATCTGCTGGGTCGGGCTGGGGCTGCGGCACAAGCTGGGGCTGGCGTTCAATGAGATGGTGCGCAATGGCGAATTGAGCGCGCCCATCGTGATCGGGCGCGACCATCTGGACAGCGGCTCGGTCGCCAGTCCGAACCGCGAGACGGAAGCGATGAAGGATGGCTCGGACGCTGTGTCCGACTGGCCTCTGCTCAATGCGCTGCTGAACACGGCCTCAGGGGCCACGTGGGTCAGCCTGCATCATGGCGGCGGCGTGGGCATGGGCTTTTCGCAGCATTCCGGCATGGTGATCTGCTGCGATGGCAGCGTTGAGGCGGATCGGCGGCTGGAACGGGTCCTCTGGAACGATCCGGCGACGGGGGTGATGCGCCATGCGGATGCGGGCTATGACATCGCGCTGGATTGCGCGCGTGACCATGGGCTGAACCTGCCGGGCATTCTGAACCGCTGACCCTGCGTCTTGGGCCGGCGTCGCGCTGCGTATATTTGAAGCAAGAAGAAGCAGCGGGCCCTGATTGACCCCGTCACGGGCGGGGGATATCCGGCGTTCCGGACAAGTGCGGGAGGCCGGCGATGCAGACGATGAGTGCGGGCTTTGGGCTGGGGCTGTCGCTGATCCTTGCGATCGGGGCGCAGAATGCCTTTGTCCTCAGGCAGGGCTTGCGTCGCAGCCATGTCTTTGCAGTCTGTCTGACCTGTGCATTGAGCGATGCGGCGTTGATTGCCGCAGGCGTGGCGGGCTTTGGCAGTCTGGCGCAAGCGGCACCCTGGATCGAGCCGGTGATGCGCTGGGGCGGGGCGCTGTTCCTGATCGTCTATGGCGCGCGCGCGCTGCTGTCGGCTTGGCGTGGCGGGGCGGTTCTGATGGTCGAGGGGGGCGCGGTCGAGGCGTTGGGGCCCGTGCTGGTGACCTGTCTGGCGCTGACATGGCTGAACCCGCATGTCTATCTGGACACGGTGGTTCTGCTGGGCAGCGTGGCCGCGCAATATGAGGATCGGGTGAGCTTTGCCATCGGAGCCATGACAGCGAGTTTCGTGTTTTTCTTCACGCTGGGTTACGGCGCACGGCGGCTGGCCCCGCTGTTCGCGCGCCCGCAAGCGTGGCGCGTGCTGGATCTTTGCGTGGGTCTGTTGATGTGGGCCATCGCGGCGGCGCTGATCCGCGGCGCGTAGGGTTCGAAAAACGCGCGCAATGTCCTGTCGGCCCCTTGCAGCCCGCCGGGCTTCGTGACTTGATGCCCGCATGAGCAGTGAGCAAAGACAGGCCCGCCCGGTTCTGGGTGTTTTCTGGATGGTGGTGACGGGCCTTCTGTTCGTGGGGGTCACCGCTCTGGTCAAGTATCTTGGACCTGGCATCCCTGCACCCGAGGCGGCCTTTCTGCGCTATGCCATCGGGCTTGTGTTTCTGATCCCCCTGATCCGTCCCATTCTGGCAACCCGGTTGACGCGCCGGCACTGGAGCCTGTTCACCATCCGCGGCCTGTCGCATTCCATTGGCGTGGCGCTTTGGTTCTATGCCATGGCGCGGATTCCGATCGCGGATGTGACGGCGATGAACTATCTGGCGCCGATCTATGTCACATTGGGGGCGGCGGTCTTTCTGGGCGAGAAACTGGCTGCGCGGCGCGTGGTTGCGGTCGTGGTGGCGCTGATCGGGGCGTTGATCATCCTGCGGCCCGGCTTTCGCGAGATCGGCCCCGGCCATCTGGCGATGCTGGGGGCGGCGGTAGTCTTTGGTGCCTCCTACCTGCTGGCAAAACTGCTGACGGACGAGACAAATGCCGCCATCGTGGTGGGGATGCTGTCAATCTGGGTGACCGTGGGTCTGGCGCCCATGGCCATCGCGGTCTGGGTGCCGCCCACGGCCGAGGCGCTTGTCGTGCTGACCATGGTCGCGCTGCTGGCCACAGCGGGGCACTACACGATGACGCTGGCCTTTGCTGCGGCCCCTGTGACCGTGACGCAGCCCGTGAGTTTCCTGCAACTTGTCTGGGCCGTGTCGCTGGGCGCGCTGTTCTTTGACGAGGGCGTGGATATCTGGGTGGTGATCGGCGGTCTGGTGATCCTCGGCTCCGTCACCTTCATCACATGGCGCGAGGCGATGCTGAAGCGCCGCCTTGTCACGCCGCCCGCGCCCGCGACCAAGGTCTGAGGGGCGCTTTGCCCTTCATCGTTCCCCAAATACTCAATTTACCGCCCTTGCGGATCAGGCCGACTGCGCCGCCGTGCCGCGCGGGTCCAGCAGACCGTCCAGCACCGCCGCGCTGGTGATCCGTCCGAGGGGGCGGCCTTGGGCATCCTGCACGATCAGCGTCGCGTCACCTGCGGCCTGCAATGCCAGCATGACATCGCGCAGCGGCGCCTTTTGCCGGATGGCCGGGCCGGTCTCGGTCCCTTGCAGGGGGTGCATCACATCCTCGGCGGTCAGCACGCCCAGCGGGTTCATATGGGCCACGAATTCGGCCACATAATCGGTGGCGGGGTTGGTGAAGATCTGTTGCGGCGTGCCGCATTGCACGATCCGCCCGCCCTCCATGATGGCGATGCGGTTGCCGATCTTGAAGGCCTCGTCCAGATCGTGGCTGACGAAAATGATCGTGCGTTTGAGCGCGGATTGCAGTTCCAGCAATTCATCCTGCAGTTTGGCGCGGATCAGCGGGTCGAGGGCCGAAAACGGTTCGTCCATCAGCAGGATCGGGGCTTCGGTCGCAAAGGCGCGGGCCAGCCCCACGCGCTGCTGCATGCCACCCGACAATTCTCCGACGCGGCGGTCGGCCCATTGGGTCAGGTTGACCAGTTCAAGCTGCGCATCGACTCGCGCGCGGCGTTCGGCCTTGCCCATGCCGCCCAGTTCCAGTCCGAGGCCCACATTCTCGCGCACGGTGCGCCATGGCAGCAGACCGAACTGCTGAAACACCATTGCCACGCGGTGCAGGCGGATGCGCCGAAGCGTGGCCGCGTCGGCATGGGTGACATCGACCAGAACATTCCCGTCGCAGACATGCGCCGCCCCGCGGCATACCGGATTGAGGCCGTTGACCGCCCGCAGAAGGGTGGATTTGCCTGATCCCGACAGACCCATCAGAACAAGGATCTCGCCTTCGGTCACGTCGAGGCTGCAATCATGCACGCCCAGCACCTGTGCGGTGCTTTGCTGGATTTCAGAGCGGCTGAGGCCTTTGTCCATCAGGGGAAGCGCACGTTCCGGCTGATCGCCGAAGACGATCGAGACATTGTCGAAGCGCACGGCGATGCCTGCGGTGTCCTTGGGGGCGCTGGTGCGGGTCATTTGCGCTCGATCCTCAGCATCCTGTCCAGAAGAATGGCCAGCACGACGATCACCAGCCCGGATTCGAAACCCAAGGCCGGGTTCACGCGGTTCAGCGCTTGCAGCACTGGCACGCCGAGGCCGTCAGCGCCGACCAGCGCGGCGATCACCACCATCGACAGCGAGAGCATGATGGTCTGGTTCAGCCCGGCCATGATCTGCGGCAGGGCATAGGGCAGTTCGACCTTCAGAAGCGTCTGGCGCGGGGTCGCGCCGAAGGCCTGCGCCGCCTCAAGCAGGGCTGTTGGTGTCGCGGTAATGCCCAGATGGGTCAGGCGGATCGGCGCGGGCAGCACGAAGATCACGGTGGCGATCAGGCCTGGCACCATGCCAATGCCGAAAAAGACAATTGCGGGAATAAGATAGACGAATGTGGGCAGCGTCTGCATCAGGTCCAGCACGGGCCGCATCGCGCGATAGAGGGCAGGGCGATGCGCGGCGGCGATCCCGATGGGCACGCCCAGACCCATGCAGACGACGCAGGCCGCCAGCACCAGCGTCAGCGACTGGGTGGTCTGGGTCCAGTAGCCCTGATTGACGATGAACAAGAACCCAAGACCCACCAGAACGGCAGGCTTCCAACTGCGCTGCACCAGCACGGTCAGCGCGACGAACGCCCCGATCACCACAAGGGGGTGCGGCGTCTGCAAGACCCAGAGAATACCGGCGATCAGCGCCTCAAGCCCGTCGGACATGCCGTCGAAGAAGAAAGCCGCATTGATTTCCAGCCATGCGAAGGCCCGGTCGGCATAGTCGCCCACGGGGATCTTGGTGTCGGTCAACCAGTTCATCGGATGGCGCGCCCTTTCCGGTCTGTCAGCCCCCCGCGACGGCCCCTTCCCGCGACGGGGGAAGGAGCCTTCGCGGTCGAAGCGATCTTACAGCCCCAGTGCGGCGCGGGCGGCGGGCAGGGCCTCGGCCCCGTCGCGGGTGGTGACACCGGCCAGCCAGCTGTCCAGCATATCGGGGTTTGCTGTCAGCCATGTCTTGGCGGCCTCGGCGGGGTCTGTGCCTTCGTTCAGGATGGCGCCCATGATCTCGTTCTCCATCGCGAGGGTGAATTCGAGATTGCCGAAGAAGGTGCCAAGGTTGGGGCACTCGGCGGCATAGTCTGCGCGGGTGTTGGTCCGCACTTCCGCGCCGCCAAGGTTCGGGCCGAACCAGTCATCGCCGCCTTCCAGATAGGTCATGTCGAAATTGGCGTTCATGGGATGCGGTTCCCATCCCAGAAAGACGATCGGCTCGCCGCGCCGGTCGGCACGCGTGACCTGCGCCAGCATCCCCTGTTCCGAGCTTTCGGCGACGGTGAAGCTGCCCAGACCAAAGGCATCGGCGGCGATCATGTCCATGATCAGGCGGTTGCCGTCATTGCCGGCCTCGATCCCGTAGATCTTGCCTTCAAGGGCTTCGGCATGTGTTGCGATATCGGCAAAGCTGGCGATGCCAAGATCGGCGGCGGCGCGGTTCACGGCCAGTGTATATTTCGCACCGGTCAGGTTGGTGCGGACGGTGTTCACGGTGCCTGCGTCACGATAGGGGGCGATATCGGCCTCCATCGTGGGCATCCAGTTTCCCAGAAACACGTCGATATCCCCCTTGGACAGCGAGATATAGGTGACCGGCACTGAGAGGATCTTGGTCTCGGTCTCATAACCCAGCGCCTCGAGAACCACGGATGTTGCAGCGGTCGTCGCCGTGATGTCGGTCCAGCCCACATCCGAGAATGTGACCTTGTCGCATTGTGCGAAGGCGGGGGTGGCTGCCAGCAGGGCAAGGGCTGTGAGGGCGGGTTTCAGGGTCATCGGTCTCTCCCGTGTTGTTCTTGATTGACGAGTCAATAAAAAAGCATTTAGCGTCTCGGGGCAAGTTTATTGGAGAAAACGATGCCCAAGCTCGGGATGGAGCCTATACGCCGGGCCGCCCTGGTGGAAGCAACAATTGCCGAGATCGGCAGCACCGGGTCGCTGGATGTGACGGTGGCGCAGATCGCGCGGCGGGCGGGGATGTCCTCGGCTTTGGCGCATCATTACTTCGGCGGGAAGGAGCAGATTTTCCTTGCCGCGATGCGCCATACGCTGACTGTTTACGCCGCAGGCGTGCGCGGCGCACTGGTGATGGCGACGGGTCCGCAGGAGCGGTTGGAGGCCATCGTGCGCGCCAGTTTCGCGGGCAGCAACTTCCGCCGCGAGGTGGTCGCGGCATGGCTGAACTTCTATGTGCTGGCGCAGGTGTCCGAAGATGCGCGGCGGCTGCTGGCGGTCTATCAGCGCAGGCTGCGGTCGAACCTGACCCGTGATCTGCGCCCATTGGTCGGACCGCGCGCGCCCGATGTGGCCGACCGGGTCGCCGCTTTGATCGACGGGGTCTATCTGCGGCAGTCGTTGGGGCAGGGCCAGCCCGACAGCGCGGTCGCCGTGGCGACAGTGCTGGGGTGTCTTGATCTGGAAATCGAAAGGGGAACGGCATGAGGGATGATCGGGCACGGCCCAATATCCTGATCGTGATGGTGGATCAGTTGAATGGCACGCTGTTCCCGGATGGTCCTGCCGATTGGCTGCATGCCCCCAACCTCAAGGCGCTGGCGGCGCGGTCGGCGCGGTTTGCCAAGGCTTACACCGCCTCGCCCCTGTGCGCGCCGGGGCGGGCCAGTTTCATGTCCGGCCAGTTGCCCAGTGCCACGCGGGTCTATGACAATGCCGCCGAATTCGCCTCCAGCATCCCGACCTATGCCCATCACCTGCGCCGGGCGGGATACTACACATGTCTGTCGGGCAAGATGCACTTCGTCGGGCCCGATCAGTTGCACGGGTTCGAGGAGCGTCTGACGACGGATATCTACCCCGCCGATTTCGGCTGGACGCCGGATTACCGCAAACCCGGAGAGCGGATCGACTGGTGGTATCACAACATGGGGTCCGTCACGGGCGCGGGCGTGGCCGAGATCACGAACCAGATGGAATATGACGATGATGTCGCCCATCAGGCGGTGCAGAAGATCTATGACCTGTCACGCGGGGCGGACAGCCGCCCGTGGTGCCTGACGGTCAGCTTCACCCATCCGCATGACCCTTATGTGGCGCGACGTAAATACTGGGACCTTTACGCGGATTGCGCCCATCTGATGCCTGATATCGGGCAGATCCCCTATGATCAGCAGGATGCCCATTCCAAGCGCATTTTCGACGCCAATGACTGGCGGTCCTTCGATCTGACGGATGAGATGGTGGCGCGGGCGCGGCGCGCTTATTTTGCCAATATCTCATATCTTGATGACAAGATCGGCGAGATATTCTCCACGCTTGAGGCAACGCGCCAGCAGGCGGTGGTGGTCTTTGTCAGTGACCACGGCGATATGCTGGGCGAGCGGGGGCTGTGGTACAAGATGTGCTTTTACGAAGGCTCTGCCCGCGTGCCGCTGATGATCGCGGCGCCTGCCTTGCCTGCGGGGCGGATCGACACGCCGGTCAGCACGATCGACGTCTGTCCCACGCTTTGCGATCTTGCGGGCGTCAGCATGGATGAGGTGATGCCCTGGACCACGGGCGAAAGCCTTGTGCCCCTGGCGCAGGGGTTCGACCGCACCAGCCCGGTGGCGATGGAATATGCCGCCGAGGCGTCCGAGGCGCCGCTCGTCGGCCTGCGGTATGGGCGCTGGAAATACACGCGCTGTGCGCTGGACCCCGAGATGCTGTTCGATCTGGACGCCGACCCGCACGAATTGACCAATCTTGCCGGTGATCCCGCGCATGCGGGCACGCTGGCCAGCCTGCGCGCCAAGAGTGAGGCGCGCTGGGACCTTGCCCGCTTTGACGCCGAGGTGCGGGAATCCCAAGCCCGCCGCTGGGTCGTCTATGAGGCGCTGCGTCAGGGCGGCTACTACCCTTGGGATTTCCAGCCGCTGCAAAAGGCGTCCGAACGCTACATGCGCAACCACATGGACCTGAACGTCCTTGAAGACAGCAAACGCTTTCCGCGCGGGGAATGATCCGCGCCGACCCCTCCCTTTCACTGTTCCGGAAATACGCAAAATGACAAGTTTCGCCACACAGCCCACCGCCAGCCATTTCGTGAACGGCCGTTACGTCGAGGATACGGCGGGCGCGCCCATTGACGTGGTCTATCCCGCAACCGGACAGGTGATCGCGCGGGTGCATGAGGCGACACCTGCCGTTGTCGAGGAGGCGCTGACAAGCGCGCGGGCGGCACAGAAGGCATGGGCCGCATTGCCCGGCGTGCAGCGCGGCCGCATCCTGCGCCGTGCTGCCGACATGATCCGGGAACGCAATCGCGAACTCAGCATTCTGGAAACCCATGATACCGGCAAACCGCTGTCCGAGACGCTCTATGTCGATGCGACCAGCGGGGCGGATGCGTTGGAATATTTCGGGGGGTTGGCGGCCAGCCTGACGGGCGAGCATATCCCGCTTGGCGAAAACTGGGCCTATACGGTGCGCGAGGCGTTGGGAGTCTGCGTGGGGATCGGGGCTTGGAACTATCCCACCCAGATTGCTTGCTGGAAGGGGGCCCCGGCATTGGCCTGCGGCAATGCGATGATCTTCAAGCCTTCCGAGGTGACGCCGCTTTGCGCGCTGAAGATCGCGGAGATCCTGCACGAAGCGGGGCTGCCGGCCGGTCTTTACAACGTCATTCAGGGGCGTGGCGCTGTCGGTGCGGCGTTGGTCAGCGATCCAAGGGTCGCCAAGGTGTCGCTGACCGGGTCGGTGCCGACGGGGCGCAAGGTCTATGCCGCCGCCGCCGATGGGATGAAGCATGTGACGATGGAACTGGGTGGCAAATCGCCCCTGATCATCTTTGATGACGCCGATCTCGAGGATGCGGTGGGCGGCGCGATTCTGGGGAATTTCTATTCCTCGGGTCAGGTCTGTTCCAACGGCACGCGGGTGTATGTCCAGAAAGGCATCCGTGAGGCGTTCCTTGCGCGTCTGGCTGAACGGTTGTCCGCAGCCGTGATCGGCGATCCGCTGGATGAGGGCACCAATTTCGGGCCGATGGTGTCCGAAGGACAGTTGGGCATCGTGCAGCGCTATATCGCGAAGGGCGTCGAGGACGGTGCGCGGCTTGTCTGCGGCGGCAAGCGGCTGGACCGCGACGGGTTCTGGATCACGCCTGCGGTCTTTGCCGATGTGACCGACGACATGACCATCGCACGCGAGGAAATCTTTGGCCCGGTCATGTGCGTGCTGGATTTCGATGATGAGGATGAGGTCATCGCGCGGGCCAATGACACGGAATTCGGTCTGTCGGCGGGCGTGTTCACCCGCGACCTGTCCCGCGCGCATCGGGTCGTAGGCCGGATGGAGGCCGGCACCTGCTATATCAACAGCTATAACGATGCCCCGGTCGAGGTGCCCTTCGGCGGCACCAAGATGTCCGGTGTGGGGCGTGAGAACGCGAAAGCGGCGATCGAACATTACAGCCAACTGAAATCGGTTTTTGTGCGGATGGGCCGGGTCGAGGCGCCGTTCTGACCAGCTGCCGGGGCCGCCATGCTGGCGCGCCCACCCGCCCACCCCGCGCCGGCATGGCGGAACGGGGCGGGCTGATCATTGAGACAGACAGGACAAGTGACAGTGACGATGGAAGCGGATTTCGTGATCGTGGGGGCGGGCAGCGCGGGCTGCGCTATGGCCTATCGGCTGGCCGAGGCGGGCCAGTCCGTGCTGGTGATCGAACATGGCGGCACGGATGCCGGTCCTTTCATCCAGATGCCTGCGGCGCTGTCCTATCCGATGAACATGAAGCGCTATGACTGGGGGTTTCAGTCGGAACCTGAACCGCATCTGAACAATCGCCGTCTGGCCGTGCCGCGCGGCAAGGTGATCGGCGGGTCCAGCAGCATCAACGGCATGGTCTATGTGCGCGGCCATGCGCGCGATTTCGACCATTGGCGCGATCAGGGCGCGGATGGCTGGGGCTATGCGGATGTGCTGCCCTATTTCCGGCGGATGGAGCAGTCTCATGGCGGGCAGGATGGCTGGCGCGGCACGGATGGCCCGCTGCATGTGACGCGCGGGCCGCGCAAGAACCCGCTGTTTCACGCCTTTGTCGAAGCCGGGCGGCAGGCGGGCTACGGCGTCACCGATGATTACAACGGCGAGCGTCAGGAAGGCTTTGGCCCGATGGAGCAGACAGTGTATCGCGGGCAGCGCTGGTCTGCGGCCAATGCCTATCTGCGGCCTGCGCTGAAACGGCCCAATTGCAGTCTGATCCGGGCCTTTGCGCGCCGCGTCGTGATCGAGAACGGCCGCGCCGTCGGGGTCGAGGTTGCGCGTGGCGGTGGCACCGAAGTGATCCGTGCCCGGCGCGAGGTTGTGCTGGCGGCGTCGTCAATCAACTCGCCCAAGCTGTTGATGCTGTCCGGGATCGGCCCCGCTGCGCATCTGGCGGAGCAGGGTATCCCTGTTCTGGCCGACAGGCCCGGTGTCGGGGCGAACCTGCAGGACCATCTGGAGTTGTATATCCAGATGGCTGCCAGCCAGCCGATCAGCCTGTTCAAATACTGGAACCTCTGGGGCAAGGCGCTGATCGGGGCACAGTGGTTGTTCACAGGCAAGGGACTGGGGGCCAGCAACCAGTTTGAAAGCGCGGGCTTCATCCGTTCGCGGGCGGGGATCGACTATCCCGACATCCAGTTTCATTTCCTGCCCATCGCTGTGCGCTATGACGGCAAGATCGCGGCCGAGGGACACGGGTTCCAGGCCCATGTCGGCCCGATGCGCAGCCCCTCGCGCGGGGCTGTCTCGTTGCGATCCTCTGATCCGATGGCAGATCCGCTGATCCGCTTCAATTACATGTCCGATCCGCAGGATTGGTGGGAGTTCAGGCAGTGCATCCGCCTGACCCGCGAGATTTTCGCGCAAGAGGCGTTCAAACCCTTCGTCAAGCACGAGATTCAGCCGGGTGCCGCCGTCCAGAGCGATGCTGAACTGGATGATTTCATCCGCGCGCATGCCGAAAGCGCCTATCATCCCTGCGGCACCTGCCGCATGGGGCGCGCGGATGATCCGCTGGCCGTCGTGGACCCGCAGGCGCGGGTGATCGGCGTGGACGGGCTGCGCGTGGCCGACAGCAGCATCTTTCCGCGGATCACGAATGGAAATCTCAATGCTCCCTCGATCATGGTGGGCGAGAAGGTCAGCGATCACCTTTTGGGGCGTGATCCCTTGCCTGCCGATAACAGGGAACCTTGGGTCCATCCTGCATGGGAGGTGGCGCAACGTTGAGCCGCGGGCGGCTCAACTGTCGCCTAGTTCACAGTTTGTCAATCTTTTGTTAATGATTCTTAAAACTTTGAGTTGAACGGCTCGGTTTTCCGGTTGATATCGGCGGCATGAGCAAAATTTTATTTTTATTTCTTTTGGCGGTCGGTCTGCTGACGGCTTCTTTCGTTCTGGCCGAGTCCCCTCGTGGGGTGATCCGTGTGATCGACGGCGATACCCTTGACGTGGGCGGCACGCGTGTGCGTCTGCACGGTATCGACGCCCCCGAGGCCGACCAGACCTGCGAAACGGATCAAGGCCGCAGCTGGACCTGTGGGGCTTGGGTCAGCCGCGAGGTGCGCGCCCGCTATCAGGGGAAGACCGCCAGATGCGAGGCTGTGGACCGCGACCGCTATGGCCGGATCGTGGCGCGCTGCGCCGTGAACGGTCAGGACATGGGGGCCGCTCTGGTGGCCGAGGGTCTTGCCTTTGCCTATCGGCGCTATTCCATGGATTATGACCTGATCGAAAAGCAGGCGGCGGCGGCGGATCGCGGACTCTGGACGATGCAGGTCGAGAATCCCGCCACCTTCCGTCAGCAGGGACAGGCGGCCCAACCGGCCCCGAAGAACGCTGCGGGCGACTGCAACATCAAGGGCAATGTCAACGCCAAGGGCGAGCGGATTTTCCATCGTCCGGGGCAGGAACACTATGACCGGACCCGGATCAATACCGGACAGGGCGAACGGTGGTTCTGTTCCGCCGCCGAGGCCGAGGCTGCCGGCTGGCGCGCGGCGCGTCGCTGAGCGGGGCAAGGGGGGCTGTCTGCCCCCCGTCCTGCGGACTCCCCCCGAGGATATTTCAGGCAAGAAGAAGATGCAGGATGCCTGAATTGATGCACAGCGGTTGTGCATGCGCAGGGGGCTGTCGGCACCGATGGTGGGCGCTATAGTCATTCTCATGAGCGAGCCATTCTCCATCGAAACCCGCAAAGGGTTACCCGACCATCTGCGCGTGCTGGCGGATCGCTATCCGCGAACGGAGTGGCGCGGGCATATGAATTTCAACGACCTGACGGCCTTCTGGCTGGAACGGCACCTGATGTTCCGGCAGGTTCTGGACAAGGTGATCGGGGATACGCAGGCGCATCTGGATGGCCATTCGGGGCGCTATGGGCCGGAATTGTCGCGTTATACAGGGTTCTTTCTGGACCAGTTGCACGGACATCACCAGATCGAAGATCAGCACTATTTTCCGCAGTTCATGGCAATGGACAAGCGGCTGGAACAGGCTTTCGAGATCCTTGACGCGGATCATCATGCGCTGGATCACCATCTGAACACGCTGGCCGACCATACCAATCAGGTGTTGCGCGCGTTGCAACAGGGGCAGAAGGCGCGGGATGAGGCGGGCCGTTTGCTGGATGTGCAGGAAGGGTTCAAGACCTTCCTGGATCGTCACCTGATGGATGAGGAAGAGATCATCGTTCCGATCGTGCTGGAATACGGGGCGGAGATGTCCTGAAGCCGGGATTGGGGCAGCGGATTGATCTGCCTCAATGTGGTGCGGGGCGCCATGGCCTAGGGTTGCTGCAACGCAACCAGAAGGAGACAGGCGCGATGTCGAACACACCCCACGAATTGCACGAGGAATTTCCGCAATACGCGGCACGGATCACCGAGTTGAAAGGCTCGGACAGTCATTTCGCCAAGCTTGCGGAAGAGTATCACAAGATCAACCGTGCCGTGCACCGGGCCGAAACATTGGTTGAACCGGTCGAGGAACTGACCGAGGTCGAGATGCGCAAGCAGCGCGCGGCGCTGAAGGACGAGGTCTATGCCTATCTGAAGGGCTGACCCCGCCGACTCAGGGACAAAGGGCGCGAGGGGAACTTCGCGCCTTTTTGCATTCCTGGAGCTTGTCGCGTTCTATTGCGTTCACCCCGCATCATGAACGCATAGTTCTTCGAAAAAGCCGCCTCATGATGCGGGGTGAAGAGTTGACTCCGATCAAGCGCGACACGCTCTAATCAACGCTATAGGGCAGCACGCCGCGTTCATCGGTATTGATGGTCAAGCGTCGCTCCAGTGGTGGGACAGAACGCTGATGGCATTCCTTGCGTTCGCAGATGCGGCAGGAGATGCCGATGGGTTCAAAGGCGCGCGGATTGGCCAGATCCAGATCATCTGCATAGACCAGATCGGCGGCATGGCGCACCTCGCATCCCAGGGCGATGGCAAAGCGGCGCGTGGGCGCGCCGAAACTGCCTCCCGGTTTCGACACGTCACGTGCCAGGCTGATATAGCGCACGCCATCGGGAGTTTCTGCCAGTTGGCGCAGGAAGCGGCCGGGCGTTTCAAACGCGCGGTGCACGTTCCACAGGGGGCAGGCGCCGCCGAACCGCGCGAATTGCAGGCGCGTGGCGGAGTGGCGCTTGGTGATCGTGCCCGCCTGATCCACGCGGACGAAGAAAAAGGGAATGCCCTTGGCGCCGGGACGCTGCAGCGTGGAGAGACGATGGGCCACCTGTTCGATGGATGCGCCGAAACGATGGGCCAGCAGTTCCAGATCGTGGCGCGTGTCGCGCGCGGCGGCCTGAAAGGCGGTGTAGGGCATCAGGGCCGCACCTGCGAAGAAATTCGCAAGGCCGATCTTGGCGATGGCGCGGGCCTGATCGGATTGAAACCGGGCCAGATCCAGCGTGGCGTCCAGCAAGGCTTCCTGCTTCAAAAGGGCAAGTTGCAGTAAAAGCTGGAAGCCTTGCGTTTCCGGGCTGGCCCGTGAGGACAGCGTCAGGTTCTGATTGACCGGATCATAGTGCCGTATTCGGGAAATGTCCTGAAACGCGACGGATACGCCCGACAGTTCAAGTGTTCTGAGTGCATGGACCCGGATCCCGTCCGGACCGGCCTGGGTTGCGAAATGCTCGGCAGCGCGATCCACGGCGTCGATGTAATTGTCGCAATAATGAAAGAAATCCCGCACCTCATCCCAAGGAGAGGGCTGTGTGCGGGCATCCTCTCGTCCCAGGGCCTCGTCCAGCGAGGCAAGGCGTTCATGCGTCTGGCGATAGGCGCGGTGCAGATCCAGAAAGGCGCGGGCCAGCGCGGGCGCGTTCGAAGCGGTCAGGCGCAGATCGGCCAGAGGCGTATTATGCTCGGCAAAGACCGGATCGGCCATCGCCTCGCGCATGTCGGAAACCAGCCTTTCGCTGTCGCCCGTGCTGAGTTCGGTGACGTCAAAGCCGAATTCATGCGCCAGAGCCAGCACCACCGTGGTGGATACGGGTCGGTTATTGTTCTCCATCTGGTTCAGATAGGGCAGTGAGACACCCAGTTTGGCGGCAAAGTCCTTCTGCGTCAGGCCAAGGCGCTGTCGTGTTTCGCGCAGTTTCGCACCGGCATAGAGTTTTTGCAGGGCCATCGGGGATATCTTTGCAAATACTGCGTCAGGTCACAGCGTAGCTTTGCAAAGACGCCTCTGCAAGCGGGGTCACAGGCCCAGTTGCCGCTCGCGCCGGATGACATAGAGGATGGCGACCACGGCCAGAAGCGAGGTCACGAACATGATCCAGACAAGCGGGAATTCCCCGCGTCCCGGCTTCAGCAAGGCCCCGGCCAGCGCCGACAGACCCGCGCCGCCGCCGATCATGATCGCGCCGCCAAGGCCGGAGGCCGTTCCCGCCAGATGCGGGCGCACCGAAAGCATCCCTGCCGTGGCATTGGCGATGGTCATGCCATTGCCGACACCCACAAGGCTCATGAAGCCGAAAAAGACCAGCGGCCCGGAGTAGCCCGCATAGCTGACGATCAGTGACAGGCCCATCCCGATGGTCGAGGAGATCGTGCCCCAGAGCACCATCCGGTTGACCCCGTGGCGCGCGGCCAGCATGCCCGTTGCCCAGTTGCCAAGGAAATAGCCGATGGAGGGGGCTGCGAAATAAAGGCCCAACTGGCTGGGCGTGAGGCCGAAAACCTCTGTGCCGACAAAAGGCGCGCCACCCAGATAGGCAAAGAAGGCGCCCGAGCCAAAGGCCGAGGCGAGGCAATATCCCCAAAACCGCTGCGAGGTCAGCAGTTCGGGATATTCCCTGAACTGCTGCATGAGAGAGTTCTCGCTGGGTGTTCCCGTTTCCCCCAGATCGCGCCATGCAATGAAGAGCACCAGCAGGCCGCAGGCCAGAAGCATGGCGATATTCGCCTGCCAGCCGAAGGCATCCTCGAGAATGCCGCCAATCGCGGGGGCGACCATGGGCACCACGGCCATGCCCATCGTGACATAGCCGATCATCGAGGCGGCGCGGTCTTGGGCATACATGTCGCGCACCACGGCCCTGCTGAGAACCATGGCCACAGCGATCACCGCCTGAAACGAGCGGAAGATCAGGAAAACGGTCGCATTGGGTGCAAGCAGGCATCCGGCTGTCGCCACACAGAACAGAACGACTCCCCACAGGATCACAGGGCGGCGCCCCACCTTGTCCGAAATCGGGCCGATCAGGATTTGCAAAACCGCGCTCATGGCCAGATAGGTGGCGACGGAAAGCTGCATCACGCTGTAATCGACGTCGAAATGCAGGGCCATGCCGGGAAGCGATGGCAGGAAGATATTCATCGCCATGGCCGAGATGCCTGCAAGCAGGATCAGCGTGGTGACATGAGGTGCTGTGGAGCGGTCCAGATAGCGGACCGGAATGGGGTCTTGCATGGGCAAATGGCTAAGCCTCGATTCGGGGGAAGTCCATTCCGCAACTGCAGAAATTTGCGGATTTGCGATTTGCGAAAGATAGCTTGCCAATAATTTGCAAATTTGCCGAAATCCGCTTTGAGGATAAGGCGCGCACCCCTATACCTGCAGTCCAAGGTGGGGGGCTGCAAGGCCTTTTCTGCCATAAGACGACAGAACCGGCGGCGCGCGTGGCGCGGCGATCAGCAAGCAGGGAAAAGCCGATGAAAGACATCCTTCAGGAACTGGAAGAGCGGCGCGCAGGGGCCCGTCTGGGTGGCGGGCAGGCACGGATCGACGCGCAGCATTCCAAGGGCAAGTTGACGGCTCGCGAGCGGATCGAACTGCTTCTGGATGAGGGCAGCTTTGAGGAATACGACATGTTCGTGACCCATCGCTGCACCGATTTCGGCATGGAGCAGAGCAAACCGCGCGGCGACGGTGTCGTGACCGGCTGGGGCACGATCAACGGGCGCATGGTCTATGTCTTCAGTCAGGATTTCACCGTGCTGGGCGGGTCGGTGTCTGAGACCCATGCGGCCAAGATCTGCAAGATCATGGACATGGCGGTGCAGAACGGCGCGCCAGTTATCGGGATCAACGATTCGGGTGGTGCGCGGATTCAGGAAGGTGTCAGCTCGCTGGCCGCCTATGGCGAGGTGTTCAAGCGCAACATCCTTGCTTCGGGCGTGGTGCCGCAGATCAGTCTGATCATGGGGCCATGTGCGGGCGGTGCGGTCTATTCCCCTGCGATGACCGATTTCATCTTCATGGTGAAAGATAGCTCCTACATGTTCGTGACCGGGCCCGACGTGGTCAAGACCGTCACGAACGAGGTGGTCAGCGCCGAGGAACTGGGCGGTGCCTCGACCCACACCAAGAAATCAAGCGTGGCGGATGGCGCTTTCGAGAACGATGTCGAAGCCTTGAACGAAGTGCGCCGGCTGGTCGATTTCCTGCCGCTGAACAACCGCGAAAAGCCGCCTGTGCGCCCCTTCTTCGACGATCCGGCGCGGGTCGAGATGAGCCTTGATACACTGGTGCCCGACAACCCCAACATGCCCTATGACATGAAGGAACTGATCCTGAAAGTCGCGGATGAGGGTGATTTCTACGAGATCCAGGAAGATTTTGCCAAGAACATCATCACCGGTTTCATCCGCCTTGAAGGGCAAAGCGTGGGTGTGGTTGCGAACCAGCCGATGGTTCTGGCGGGCTGTCTGGACATTGACAGCAGCCGCAAGGCCGCGCGTTTCGTGCGCTTTTGCGATGCGTTCGAGATCCCGATCCTGACCTTTGTCGACGTCCCCGGCTTCCTGCCCGGAACGACGCAGGAATATAACGGCGTCATCAAGCACGGGGCCAAGCTTCTGTTCGCCTATGGCGAGGCGACCGTGCCGAAGGTGACGGTGATTACCCGCAAAGCCTATGGCGGGGCCTATGTGGTGATGGCGTCCAAGCATTTGCAGGGTGACATCAACTATGCCTGGCCCACATCGGAAATCGCGGTGATGGGGGCCAAGGGCGCAACCGAAATCCTTTATCGCAGCGAGTTGAACGATCCGGAAAAGATCGCGGGTCGGGTCAAGGATTACGAGGATCGTTTCGCGAACCCCTTCGTCGCCGCCGAGCGCGGTTTCATCGACGAGGTGATCCAGCCGCATAGCACGCGCCGCCGTGTGGCGCGGGCCTTTGCTGCACTGCGGGGCAAGAAGTTGACGAACCCCTGGAAGAAGCATGACAACATCCCGCTGTAAGGCGGGATCAGAGGCCCGCCCCCGCGCGAGGAGGCGTGTGGGGCGGGTCCGGAATTCTTGAGTATTTTCAGAACGATGAAAGGAAGGCTGCACCAGATGTCCAGGGTTGCGGGGCAGGCAGAGACAGGCCGTCGGGACGGCTGGCATCTGATGCGCGACGGGGCCGTTGTGGTTCTGGCGCGGCGTCTGCCCGCGCGTTTTGACCTGTCGGCCAGCATCGCCCTGCCTGTAGCCGGACACTCTGTCGGCCGGGCGCGACTGGCCCGTCAGGTGCGGCAGGATGTGTGGCGCTGTCTGCGCGATCTGCGGGGGTTCTGGCCTGTGGTGCGGATCGAGCAGGGAGAGAACGCCCTGCATGTCACGGCCGGTGGCGCGCTGTCGCAGGGGCCGCTCAGCGCGGGATTGCGCAAGCAGGTCGAGCAACGACTGGCCGACCTTTTGGCCGACCCCGCGCGCCACAGACGCTGGCTGACCTATGCGGGGCGGGCGGCATGATGCGCGGTGTGGGGGGGTGGTTGGCGGCAATCTGCGCCCTTTTGGCCTTGCCGCTGCGGGCGGATGTGGCGCTGCCGTCGGGGCTTGAAGTCTCGCTTCTGGAAGGGTTCGTCGAGGTCCAGCCCGACGGGGCGCGCTGGGCCCGGTTTCGCTATGTGATGCCCGCGCTGGCGCAGGGGGCCGAATTCGACGCGGTGCAGGATGACTTCGCCGCCCTGTGCGAGGGACAGGCCATTCCCATGCTGGACGCCGCCGCAGAGGAGGTGGTGCTGATCGTCGTTTCACTGATGGACAAGCCGATGGAATTCGGTCAGTCCGACCCCGGAACGGTGCAGTATTTCGAGAGTTTCGCCATCCGCGACGGCCGCTGTATCTGGGAGGAATTCTGATGTCCCCACAATATCTTGCGGGTAGAACTTCATACGTGATCGGGATTGAGTCTTTTCTGACACAGCGCGCCCACTTTGCTGTCTCCGGATATGTTTCACCCAACTGTTCCAGTATCATGGCAGGTGGTCACACTCACGTGGCCGGTACCTCGTGTAAATGGCAGGTCGCGCCTCTGGGTTGCGGCCTGTCAGGAACAAGTAACAGGAGAAACAGATGTCGAAGAACATCACGAGCATGTTGGTCCTCTGCATGGTTGCCCTCGTGGCAGCCTGCTCGCAGCCGAAAGAAGAAGAATTCGTCGTGGTCGATCCCGAGCCCATTTCGATGGAGCCGAGCTACACCGGCAAGTACAAGTAAAACCGGCGCGGGACCTGTCCTTCGGCGCATGGCGCCGGGATCGGTCCCGCCCACCGCGCGCCGTGGTCTGGGGCAAGACGCGACGCCATTCATTTTCGCTCAAAAATCTGCCAAAAGTAGTGTATACATGTCTCCGGAGGTGGAGAAATGTATAGACATCATGCCTTGTTGGCCGCTGTCGGCCTTGTCGTCGTGGTCTCTGGATGCAGCCGTCCCGCACCCGAGCCGCAACCCATTTATGTCGAACCGGTCTATGGTAAATACGGCGCCATTGATGATGGTGGCGGATGTGTCGGCGGGCAATCCACGCCCGGCGCTGCGCCCAGCGACGATTGTCCGCCGCAGGACTACCAGCGCCTGCCCGATCCGACCGGGGCGGGAAGCGGCACGACAGGCGGTGGTCAGACCGGAACGGCGCCGCGCGGCTGACGTCGCCAGAGCCGTTGGCCTTGAACATCCGCGCGCATCCCGCGCGGGGAAGGAGGCTGTGGCATGCTGAAGCATCGCGGCTTTCCGGGGCGACTGACCGGCACCGATTTCCAGTTCACGATCCGGCGCGCCAATCCGAAAGGTGTCACGCCGCTGACCCGCCGCGAGCGTTATCGTGATCGCAAGGCTGTGGACAAACATGCCGATGCCGTCTTCATGGCAGCGCTTTGGGATCATTTCGGGACCGAGCCGTTCGAGCGTGGCAACCTTGATGCAGGGCGCCTGAGCTGGCTGTTCGGGCGCGAGGTCATCCCGGCAACAGACCCGTTCGATCCCGAAAGCTATGACTCGCTGCTGATGATCGACGAGGCTGCGGCTCGCGCGTCCTTCCCCGAGGTGTTCGAGGAATGATCGGCGGTTTTTTGCAGGATGGCAGGCGACTTGGGCGAGAAATGGCCCAGCTTTTTTGCGCCTCCGAAACGGACTTGGCGATGGCTCCGCGTTGCGGCAGTCTCGCATCTGTAGTGGCGGTCCATCCTCTTCGGACCGGGACTGGCAGTCTGAACCGTTACCCTTCCCCTGATGGGCGGAGCGCTCTTCCCCTAAGCTCTCCGCCCATTTTTTCGTCTGTTTTCTCAGGTATTTCCCGCGATAGGCGAAGCCTTGCCCATGCTGCCGGATGTGTTGGACCCCGCGCGGGAACCAAACTACATATTAGCGCGTTAAGCTCTAAATTACCGCTCGGAACGCACAACAGGAAAGGCTGTCAGCTATGCAGATTACCAAATGGATCGCAGGTGCCGTTTGCGCCCTCACACTTGCCGCTTGTGGCGACACGCCGCTTGAGCAGGGCCTCATCGGGGCCGGCGCGGGTGCAGGCGCGGCTGTCGTTCTTGACGGCAACCCGGTCACCGGTGCCGTCGTCGGTGGCGCGGCCAACGTGGTCTATTGCCAGCGCTACCCGTCGCGCTGCTGACATCGTCGCGGGGCTGACCCAGCCCTGCGCTACCCTGATCGAAATGAACCATCGGACCGCCCGTCGGTCCGGTGGTTTTTTGCTGTCCGAAGACCTGTCACCGATGGGGCGCAGCCCGCGTGACCAAGAACCAGAAGGGACCTGAGATGTTCAAGAAGATCCTGATCGCGAACCGGGGCGAGATTGCCTGCCGCGTCATCAAGACCGCCCGCCGCATGGGCATCAAGACGGTTGCGATCTATTCGGATGCGGACCGGCAGGCGCTGCATGTGCAGATGGCCGACGAGGCGGTGCATATTGGCCCCGCGCCTGCGAACCAGTCCTATATCGTCATCGAAAAGGTGATGGAGGCGATCCGCAAGACCGGTGCCGAAGCGGTGCATCCCGGCTATGGTTTTCTGTCCGAGAACAGCAAGTTCGCCGAGGCGCTGGCCGCCGAGGGCGTGGCCTTCATCGGGCCGCCCGTGGGGGCCATCGAGAAGATGGGCGACAAGATCACCTCGAAGAAGATCGCGGCCGAAGCGGGGGTGTCCACCGTGCCCGGCTATATGGGCCTGATCGCCGATGCCGACGAGGCCGTGAAGATCTCGGGCGAGATCGGCTATCCTGTGATGATCAAGGCGTCCGCTGGGGGCGGTGGCAAGGGGATGCGGATCGCATGGAACGACGCCGAGGCGCGTGAGGGGTTCCAGTCATCCAAGAACGAGGCGGCCAGTTCCTTTGGCGACGACCGCATCTTCATCGAGAAATTCGTGACGCAACCGCGCCATATCGAGATCCAGGTGCTGGCCGACAGCCATGGCAACACGATCTATCTGGGCGAGCGGGAATGTTCGATCCAGCGGCGTAACCAGAAGGTCATCGAGGAGGCGCCGAGCCCCTTCCTGGACGAGGCCACGCGCAAGGCGATGGGCGAGCAGGCCTGCGCCCTGGCCGCTGCCGTGGGCTATACATCGGCAGGCACGGTGGAATTCATCGTCGACGGCCAGCGGAATTTCTATTTCCTCGAGATGAATACCCGCTTGCAGGTGGAGCATCCGGTGACCGAGTTGATCACCGGCATCGACCTTGTCGAGCAGATGATCCGTGTGGCCTATGGCGAGGCGCTTGCGCTCAAGCAGTCGGATATCAAGCTTCATGGCTGGGCGATGGAAAGCCGCCTTTATGCCGAGGACCCCTATCGGAACTTCCTGCCCTCGATCGGGCGGCTGACCCGCTATCGCCCGCCCGCTGAAGTGACAGAGCCGGGTCATGTGGTGCGCAACGATACCGGCGTCTACGAGGGCGGCGAGATCAGCATGTATTACGATCCGATGATCGCCAAGCTGTGCACCTGGGGGCCGACCCGGTCGGATGCGATCGAGGCGATGCGCAACGCGCTGGACGGGTTCGAGGTAGAAGGGATCGGGCACAACCTGCCGTTCCTGAGTGCTGTGATGGACCATCCGAAATTCGTGGCAGGCACCATCACCACGGCCTTCATCGCCGAGGAATTCCCCGAAGGATTCAACGGCGTGGCGCTGCCCGATGAGGTGCTGCGGCGGATTGCGGCTTCCTGTGCGGCAATGCACCGGGTTGCGGAAATCCGGCGGTCGCGCGTGTCGGGGCGGATGGACAACCACGAGCGCAAGGTGGGGAGTGATTGGGTGGTCAGCCTGCAGGGGCATAGCTATCCGGTGACGATCAAGGCCGATCCGGCGGGATCGACCGTCTGTTTCGACGATGGGTCCGAGTTGCGGGTGACCAGCAAATGGACGCCGGGCGATCAACTGGCCACGCTTGATGTCAGTGGCGAGCCTTTGGTGTTGAAGGTCGGCAAGATTTCGGGCGGGTTCCGCATCCGGTCGCGCGGCGCGGACCTGCGTGTGCATGTGCGCACCCCGCGTCAGGCCGAACTGGCCAGCCTGATGATCGAAAAGACCCCGCCTGATACGTCGAAACTGCTGCTCTGCCCGATGCCCGGCCTGATCGTGAAGATCAATGTCGAGGTGGGCGATGAGGTGCAGGATGGTCAGGCGCTCTGCACGGTCGAGGCCATGAAGATGGAGAACATCCTGCGGGCCGAACGCAAGGGCGTGGTGGCCAAGATCAACGCCGCGCCCGGCGACAGCCTGTCGGTGGATGCGGTCATCATGGAATTCGAGTGATCCGATGACGCAGGTCACGCTTGCTTCTTGCCAAACGGTATCCCCCCTTGCGGGGGATATGCGTGGCATGGCGGGCGTAGCCTATTCCTTTCCCAGGTTCTCGCGGATTTCCTGTTGCCGTGTCGGCCATTTGTCGATGCTGCGCGTGATCTCGCGCGTGTCCCAAGGCGCGGGCTTGCGCAGTTTGACGCCGCCATCCTTGTCCATCAGCACCAGCATGAAGCCGCGCGGGCGCAATTTGCGCCGCAGATCCGAGCGCGCCTCGGGATCGGTGTCGGTCAGCACAACGATATCGCGCAGCAACAGGGCGGGAATGTCCGCGTTCAGAAAACTCATCTGCTCGATGAAGCGGGGATCGTTGGGCGTGTCGGCAAAGACGACGATGGGACGTTTTGTCCAGATAAATTCACTCAAATCCACATCACTTCCCTCGATCAAGGGAAGTTCCGGCGGTCCTTCAGCCGTGTCTGCGGCACCTGCCGGGAACGCCAATAATCCAGCAATTACAAAGGCAAGTATCTTTTTCATTCGGCCTCCTGTCCCATCAGATATAGGGGGTGCCCGGTCGAATGCGAATGACTTTTCACAGCTGGAGCGAAAGTTTTTCGACGTTAAACCTCTGGTGAGGGGTCTGGGCCGATGATCGGGGTGATCAAAGTCTCCCGGGTCGTGTCAGGCGGCCCCCTTTCACAGGGCACAGATGCCGATGGACGTCATTCTGCATATCGGGGCGCATCGCGCGGCTTCGACCAGTTTTCAGGCCTATTTGCGGGCGAATGCCGCCGCACTCGAAGGGCAGGGGCTTTGCTTCTGGGGACCGCGACGAACGCGGTCGGGGCTGTTCGCGGGGATCATCCCGACGAACGGATCGCCGCGACTGGAACGGCAAGCCCGGATGGCCAAGGGCCGGATTGCGTTGCAGATCGAGCGGATGAAGATCAGGGGGATGGGCCGACTGATCGTCACGGACGAAAACATGATCGGCGCGCCGCGCCGCAATCTGCGCGATACGATGCTGTATCGCGGTGCGGGCGAACGTATGGCGCGCCACGCAGAGGCTTTCGGCGGCCGTATCACGCGCGTCGTCCTTTCGATCCGGGCCTTCGACAGATACTGGCCTTCGGCGCTGGCCTATGGAATCGCGCGCGGCCATGCGCTGCCCGAACCGGGGATGCTGGAGGCGATCTCTGTCCAAAAACGGGGGTGGCGCGACATCATCACGGATCTGTCCTGTGCCCTGCCGGGGGTGGAGTTGCTGGTCTTGCCGCACGAAACCTATGGCGGCCTGCCCGAGCAGCGCTTGCACATCATGACGGCGGGCGCGGTCGCGGCACCGTTGCATCAGCACAGGCTGTGGCTCAATCGCGGGCCGGACATGGCGGCGTTGCGTCAGTGCCTGGTCTTGCGCGGACAGGATCCTGCGGCTCTGGGGCCGGGCGAGGGGCGGTACGACCCTTTCAACGCCACCCAGAAATCAAGACTGCGCGAACTTTATCAGGACGACCTGTTCTGGCTGGCCGCCGGTGCCGATGGGCTGGCGACACTCATGACCGAGAAAACGTGCGATCAGACGGGCACAAGCCCGCAGCACGACCCACTGACAAGAGGACAAGACAATGACCAGCAAGAAGGACGCGTGGCGTGACCTGGCGCAGAAGGAACTGCGCGACAGGCCCCTTGAGGATCTGACCTGGAACACGCTGGAAGGGATTGCTGTCCAGCCGCTCTATACCGATGAGGATGCAAAGGACCTGCCGCATCTGGGCAGCCTTCCGGGTTTCGCGCCCTACACGCGCGGGGTGAAGGCCACGATGTATGCGGGCCGTCCCTGGACGATCCGCCAATATGCGGGCTTTTCCACCGCCGAGGAAAGCAATGCCTTTTACCGCAAGGCGCTGGCGGCGGGGCAACAGGGCGTGTCGGTGGCCTTTGATCTGGCCACGCATCGCGGCTATGACAGCGATCATCCCCGCGTTGTGGGCGATGTGGGCAAGGCCGGTGTGGCCATCGACAGTGTCGAGGACATGAAGATCCTGTTCGACGGCATCCCGCTGGACAAGGTGTCGGTGTCGATGACCATGAACGGCGCGGTCATCCCCATCCTGGCCAATTTCATCGTCACCGGCGAGGAACAGGGCCATCACCGCTCTGTGCTGTCGGGGACGATCCAGAACGACATCCTCAAGGAGTTCATGGTCCGCAACACCTATATCTACCCGCCCGAACCTTCGATGCGGATCATTTCGGACATCATTCAGTATACGTCGGACGAGATGCCGAAGTTCAACTCGATCTCGATTTCCGGCTATCACATGCAGGAGGCCGGCGCGAACCTTGTGCAGGAGCTGGCCTATACGCTGGCCGACGGGCGCGAATATGTGCGCGCGGCGATCGCGGCGGGGATGGATGTGGACAAGTTCGCTGGACGGCTGTCCTTTTTCTTTGCCATCGGCATGAACTTCTTCATGGAAGCCGCCAAGCTGCGTGCGGCGCGGCTGCTGTGGCACCGCATCATGGCCGAATTCAACCCCAAGAACCCGCAATCCTCGATGTTGCGCACACATTGTCAGACAAGCGGCGTAAGCTTGCAGGAGCAGGACCCCTATAACAACGTGATCCGCACCGCCTATGAGGCGATGTCGGCTGTTCTGGGCGGCACGCAGTCCTTGCACACCAACGCTCTGGATGAGGCGATAGCCCTGCCCACCGAATTCGCGGCCCGCATCGCGCGCAACACGCAATTGATCCTGCAGGAAGAAACCGGGATCACCAATGTGATCGACCCGCTGGCGGGCAGTTACTATGTCGAAAGCCTGACCCATGAACTGGCGGAAAAGGCTTGGGCCCTGATAGAAGAGGTCGAGGCGATGGGCGGCATGACCAAGGCGGTCGCCACGGGGATGCCCAAGCTCCGGATTGAGGAGACGGCGGCCACGCGGCAGGCCCGGATCGACCGCGGCACCGAGGTGATCGTGGGGGTCAACAAGTACCGCAAGGACAAGGAAGACCCGATCGACATCATGGATATCGACAATGCCGCCGTGCGGGTCAGCCAGGTTGCGCGTCTGGAACGGATCCGCGCCAGCCGCGACGAGGCGGCCTGTCAGGCGGCGCTGGCCGAAGTGGAGCGCCGCGCGGCTGAGGGTGGCAATCTTCTGGAGGCGGCGGTCGAGGCCGCCCGCGCACGCGCAACGGTGGGAGAGATCAGCATGAGCATGGAAAAGGTTTTTGGCCGTCACCGCGCCGAGGTAAAGACATTGGCAGGTGTCTATGGCGCGGCTTATGAGGGCGATGCCGGTTTTGCCGCCATTCAGGCCTCGGTCGAGGCTTTCGCGGAAGAAGAGGGGCGTCGCCCCCGGATGCTGGTCGTCAAGATGGGGCAGGATGGTCATGACCGGGGCGCCAAGGTCATCGCCACGGCTTTTGCCGATATCGGCTTTGACGTGGATGTCGGGCCGCTTTTCCAGACGCCCGAGGAAGCCGCGCAGGATGCTGTCGACAACGACGTCCATGTGGTGGGTATCAGCAGTCAGGCCGCAGGTCACAAGACGTTGGCGCCGCAGTTGATCGCGGCGCTCAAGGCCAAGGATGCGGGGGATATCATCGTGATCTGCGGCGGTGTGATCCCGCAGCAGGACTATGATTTCCTGAAGAAAGCGGGCGTGAAGGCGATTTTTGGCCCCGGCACGAACATTCCTGACGCCGCACAGGATATTCTGCGCCTGATCCGTGAGGCGCGCGGTTGAGAGCGAGAGGGGGGCTGTCTGCCCCCCTTGTCCCTGCGGGACACCCCCCGAGGATATTTTTGCAAGAAGAAGACGCGCAGATGCTGGAGATTGACCACCTTGCCGTCGCCGCCGACACGCTTGAGGCGGGGCGGGTCCATGTGGAGGCGGCGCTGGGCGTGGCCTTGCAGCCGGGCGGGCAGCACGCGCATTTCGGCACGCATAACCTGCTGTTGGGGCTGGAGGATGGGCTTTATCTTGAGGTGATCGCGGTCGATCCCGCCGCTGCGCCGCCCGCCGTGCCCCGGTGGTTCGATCTGGACCGGTTCAGGGGCGCGCCGCGTCTGGGGACTTGGATCTGTCGCTGCGACAATCTGGAGCGAACATTGGCGCAGGCCCCGGCCAGCGCGGGTGCGCCTGTTGAACTGGCGCGAGGTGACCTTCGCTGGCGTATGGCGGTGGCAGCGGATGGGCGGATGCCGTTCGACGGCGCGTTCCCTGCGCTGATCCAGTGGCACGGTGCACATCCGGCGGCGCGGCTGGCCCGCTCTGGCTGTCGGTTGCGGCGGTTGATCGTGACGCATCCCGATGCAGCGGGACTGCGCGCGGCGCTGACCGGGATGCTGAGCGATCCCCGTGTGGTGGTCGAGGCGGGGTCGGACATGGGATTGCGCGCGGAGATCGATACACCGCACGGTCTGCGGGTGCTGGCATGATCCTGCGGCCCGCCGAGGCGCGCGACGCCCCTGCGGTGGCGGCGATCTGGAACCCGGTGATACGCGAGACAGCGGCCACCTTCACCACGCTTGAGAAGACGCCGGACGGATTGGCCGCCGATTTCGCTGTCCGCGCGGCCGAGGGCAAGCTGTTCCTTTTGGCCGAAGAGGCTGGGGAGCTTCTTGGGTTTGCGACCTACTTTCAGTTCCGCAATGGCCCGGGATATGCCAGGACCATGGAACATTCGATCATTCTGGCCCCTGCTGCGCGCGGGCGCGGGGTCGGGCGCGCCCTGATGGCGGCGCTTGAGGATCACGCCAGGGCGGCTGGTGTGCATTCGCTTTGGGCCGGAGTCAGCGCCGAGAACCCGGCGGGGATCGCCTTCCACCGCTCGGTTGGCTTTGCCGAAGTGGCCAGACTGCCCGAAGTGGGGCACAAGTTCGGGCGCTGGATGGATCTTGTGCTGATGCAGAAAATCCTCTGATCCAAATCCCGATCTCCGCTGACAGCGCAAAGGTGACAGGATAGGGTAGTGCCCATGTCGATCTGGACCCGCATCATGGACGCGCTGGGCGCGCTGACCTCGGGCGAGGGGCTGAGCGCGGTCTTTGACCGGCTGAGCACCCCGCCCGAGCGTTCTGTCGCCTTTACGATCGCGGTGATCGCGCTGGGGGCCAAGATGGCCAAGGCCGATGGACAGGTGACCCGCGACGAGGTGGCGGCCTTTCGCGAGGTGTTTCATATCCCGCCCGAAGATGAAAAGGACGCGGCGCGCGTTTTCAATCTGGCGCGGCAGGATGTGGCGGGCTACCGCGCCTATGCCGCCAAGATCCGCGCCATGTTCGGCGAGGACAGCGAAACGCTTTGCGATGTGATGGAGGGGTTGTTTCACATCGCTGTGGCCGATGGGCGCTATCACCCGTCCGAGAATGATTTTCTGGCCGAGGTGGCCGACGCGTTCGGCCTGCCGGAAGCGCGTTTCCGCAGCCTGCGCGGTCGTTTTGTCCCCGATGCCATGGGTGATCCCTATGACATCCTGGGCGTCAGCCCCGATATGCCGATGGACCAGATCCGTGCCGCATGGAAGCGGCTGGTGCGTGAGACTCATCCCGATGCGATGGTGGCGCGCGGCCTGCCGGAAGAAGCCGTGCAGCTGGCCGAGCGGCGCATGGTTGATATCAACCGTGCCTGGTCCGAGATCGAGGCGGCGCGTGGCTGATGCGGATCGCGACATATAACGTCGAGTGGTTCAATTCCCTGTTCGATGATGCGGGCCAACCCTTTGCCGACGATGAGCCTTCAGGACGGCAGGGGATCAGCCGGGCGCGGCAGCTTGAGGCGCTGGGGATTGTCTTTACCGCGTTGAATGCGGATTTGGTGATGGTGATCGAAGCGCCAGACCACAATGGGCGACGGTCCACGGTGACAGCGCTGGAGCGCTTTGCCGCGATTTTTGATCTGCGCACGAAACAGTCGATCATCGGCTTTCCCAACGACACGCAGCAGGAAATTGCGCTGATGTTCGACCCTTTCGTGGTGACGCCGCGGCATGACCCTTTGGGGGAAGCCACCGGAAAGAAAGGGTCGGACAGTGATCCGCGCTTTGACGGGGTGTTGCGGATCGACCTTGATCTGGACGGGACGGAAGATCTGATCAGCTTTTCCAAGCCGCCGCTGGAGCTGGAGCTGGTCACGGCGCAGGGCGATGTGTTGCGGATGATCGGGGCGCATCTGAAATCGAAGGCACCGCATGGCGCGCGGGGGCATGATGCGGTGATGCGTCTGGCGATCGCAAATCGGCGCAAGCAGATGGCGCAGGCGGTCTGGCTGAGGCGGCGCGTGGCGTGGCATCTGGATCAGGGCGAGAGCCTGATCCTGCTGGGTGATCTGAACGACGGTCCGGGGTTAGATGAATATGAAGGTCTGTTCGGCCGCTCGTCGGTCGAGGTCGTGATGGGGCCTGCGGGCGACCGCGGGCTGTTCGACCCCCATGCGCGCGAGGCGGTCCAACGACGGCCCGGCATGGCCAGCCCCACAAGCGCGCGCTTTTTTATCCAGCACGAGGATCGGTATCTCGAGGCGCTGCTGGACTATATCATGATCTCGCCCGATCTGATGGACAAACGTCCGCGCTGGCGGATATGGCATCCGTTCAATGATCCGTCCTGCTGGCATGTGCCGGAACTGCGCGACGCGCTGATCGACGCGTCGGATCACTATCCGGTGACGCTGGATATTGATCTGTGACTTATCAGCAGGATGGTTCTGCCCTATATTGATGGGATGAAACAGACCTTTGCTCTTGCCGGCCTTATGGCCCTCATGCTGGCTGTGGCACCGCTACAGGCGCAGGATGATGCCCCGTCCGAGCCCCCCACGCAGGACAGCGCAGATGAGGGGCTGAGCCTGATGGAACGGGGCGCGCGGATGTTTCTGGACGGCATGCGCCGCGAGATGGAACCCGCGCTGCGTGATCTGGGCGACATGCTGGCGACGATGGGGCCCGCGATGCAGGAGTTTTTGCAAGAGATGGGGCCGGCCATGGCCGCGTTGCTGGACCGTGTCGGGGATCTGTCTGCCTATCAGGCGCCCGAACTGCTGCCCAATGGGGATATCATCATCCGCCGCAAACCCGAGGCCGGACCCTTGTCACCCCCGCAGGACGGTGAGATCGACATCTGACGCCGCCCGGTCTCAGCCCTTGATCCGCACATCCGTCTGCGCGCACAGGGATGCGGCCAGCGACAGGAACCGCGCTTCTGCCACTTCGCCGAAAAGCGGGCTTGCCGCTTCGGTCAGGTGCAGTTCCAGCAGTTTCTTTTTCGGGAACCACCGCAACTGGCCCATAGGCGCGTTCTTTTGCAGCCAGAGCATCGCGCCGAACCGCATCGCCTTGCCCACGACTTCGGCCTGATGCATGGCGGCCTCGTCCACCAGCTTGAACATCGGTTCGAACCGCGTGCCTTCGCGCTTGTTGGAGTAGCGGTGCAGCAGCGCGAGCCCCAGAAACACGCGTTCGGAGTGCTTCAATCCACCCAGATTGGCGCGCGTGGCATTGTCGAAACAGACCTCGGCGCGGTAATCGGGATGCGCGCGCCAGCTCACGTCATGCAGCAGGCAGGCGGCCTGGATCAGGCGTTTGCGTTCCAGCGGCGCGGATTTGAACAGCGGCAGGATGAATTCGTAAAGCTGCTTGCCGAAACCGGGCAGGCGGGCATCCTTGGCCTCGGCGAAATAGCACGATTCAATCAGCGGGTCGCGGTCGCGCAGGGATTGCGGCATCTGCTCGTAGAGCATCCCCTCGCGGATGCCATAGCTGGAGACGGCGATGTCGCGCGGCTGGAAGGTCTTGACCACGGCCTTGAGCACCTCGCAGGCCAGCGGCACAAGGTCCATCCGTGCGGCGGAAACGCCGCAGCGGTTGCGCAATTCGACAGGATCATTGGCGTTGATGTAATCAATGGTGGCACTGATGGATTTCGCGCTCATCCTGTATTCATGCAGCACATGCAGGGGATATCCGCGTCGTTCCATGTCGATCCGGGCAATCGCGCGCCACGAGCCGCCTACAAGAAACAGGCGGTTCTTTTGCGGTCCCAGCGTTTCGGCCAGATTCTCCAGCACCGCCTTGATATGGGCCTTGCGGCCCTTCTTGCCTCCCGGCACAGACCGCAGCTTGAGCGGGCCCAGCGGCGAGGTGACACGGCGGCCCACGTGGCCACCTGCGATCTCGGCCAGTTCCATCGACGCGCCGCCGATGTCGCAGACCAGCCCGTAGGAGCCGGGCCAGCCCAGAAGCACGCCTTGCGCGGACAGGCGGGCCTCTTCCTCGCCATCGACGACCCAAAGCTTCAGGCCGGTTTCCGCTTCGATCAGGGCCTGAAATTCCGGCCCATCCTCGGCCTCGCGCATGGCGGCTGTGGCGACAGCCGTCAGGGGCGCGATATCCATGCCCTCGGCCAGTTTCTGGAACCGGCGCAAGGCGTCTAGCGCGCGGATACGGCCACGCGGGTTCAGGCGACCGGTTTCGGCCAGCCCTTCACCAAGGGCGCACATGATTTTCTCGTTGTAGAAATACGCTGGCGAACGCGCCGCACCATCGAACACGACCAGACGGACCGAGTTCGATCCAACATCCACGACACCCACCCGCGCCAGCGCGCGGGAGGAGGCGTCATTGAACAAAGGCCGTCCAAAAGGGCCCCAATCATGCGGGGCGGGTTCTGTCGTGCCGTCCATGCCGTCTTTCCTTGGTCCGTTCCCTAAATGCGCTGGAACGGGCGGGAAGGTCAATCATCCGTGTGGGTGAGTTTCGGAACGTCACCTGCACCCGCCGATCCACGTCCCGACAGCGAGGGGTTTTCCATGAAGAAGCGGTGGCAGTTGAAGGCGAATTCCCCTTCGGGCACGGGGGCGCGCTGAAAATGCCCATCGGGCAGCATGACCCAGCTTTGCGCGACATCGGCCATGTTGGCCGCCATGATCTGACTGACGATCTGGGCCTTCACGGTGGGATTCTCGATCTCGACCAGCGTTTCCACACGGCGGTTCAGGTTGCGCCCCATCCAGTCGGCCGAACTGATATAGACGCGCGCCTTTTTCGAGGGCAGGCCGTGGCCATTGCCGAAACAGACGATGCGCGAATGTTCCAGAAAGCGCCCGATGATGGATTTCACGCGGATATTCTCGGACAGACCCTTGATGCCGGGACGCAAGCCACAGATGCCGCGGATCACAAGGCTGATCTTCACGCCGCCCTGACTGGCCGCGTAAAGCGCGTCGATCACCTCGGGGTCGATCAGCGCGTTCATCTTGGCCCAGATTTCCGCCGGGCGCCCTTGCTTGGCATGCTCGATCTCGGCCGCGATCATCTCAAGCAGGCGCGGTTTCAGGCTGATGGGTGAGATGGCCAGATTGTCCAGATGTTCGGGCTGGGCATAGCCCGACAGGTAGTTGAACACCTTGGTGGCATCGCGACCCAACTTTGGATCACAGGTGAACAGCGACAGATCCGTATAGATGCGCGCGGTGATCGGGTGATAGTTGCCGGTGCCGTAATGAGTATAGGTGACCAGCGTGTCGCCTTCGCGGCGCACCACGGTGCTGATTTTCGCGTGTGTTTTCAGGTCGATGAAGCCATAGACCACATGCGCCCCCGCGCGTTCCAGACGGCGGGACTGACGGATGTTTGCGGCCTCGTCAAAGCGCGCCTTCAACTCGACCAAGGCGGTGACGGATTTGCCATCCTCGGCCGCTTCGCACAGGGCCTCTACGATGGGCGAGTTGCGCGAGGTCCGGTAGAGCGTTTGCTTGATCGCCACAACATCGGGATCACGGGCCGCCTGTTGCAGAAACCGCACGACCATGTCGAAGGTTTCATAGGGGTGGTGCAGCAGCATGTCCTTCTGCCGCATGGCGGCGAACATGTCCCCGTCATGATCCTGCACCCGTTCGGGCACGCGCGGCGTGAACAGCGGCCAGAGCAGGTCGGGCCTTGCATCCAGCACCAGTTCCTTGACGTCCGCGATGCCGATCATCCCATCCACCTCGACCACCTCATCGGTATCGACGTGCAACTCTTCCATGATGATCCGGCGCAGGGTTTCGGGGGCACCTGCGGTAATCTTCATCCGCACAACCTCGCCCCGGCGGCGGCGTTTCAGGGCCGTCTCGAACTCGCGCACCAGATCTTCGGCCTCTTCCTCGACCTCAAGATCGCTGTCGCGCAGCACACGGAATGCGCAATGGCCCTTGACCGTATAGCCGGGAAAGAGGCTGTCCACATGCAGCAGCAGCAGCTCCTCAAGCGGCAGAAAACGGTGACCCGCCTCTGCTGTGGGCAGCGGCACGAAACGCGCGATCTGTGCCGGGATCGGCAAAAGCGCCCGCAGTGCGCGCTTGTCGCGGCGGCGTTCCAGTTGCAGCGCAAGGCTGAAGCCGGTGTTGGGGATGAAGGGAAAGGGATGCGCCGGGTCGATGGCCAGAGGTGACAAGACCGGAAAGACCTTGTTGAGGAAGATCGTGCCAAGCGCTTCCTTGTCATCATCCGACAGGGTGTGGCGGTCCAGCAGGGTGATCCGTTCCCCTTCCATCTCGCGGCGCAGCGCATCGAAAACCTGCTGTTGGCGCATCATCAAGTTGCGCGCATCCTCGTTGATCAGCACCAGTTGTTCGGCGGGCGACAGGCCATCTGCGGCAGGGGTGGTATTGCCTGCATGGGCCAGCTCGCGCAGGCCTGCCACGCGGACGGTGTAGAATTCATCAAGGTTCGTGGCCGAAATCGACAGGAACCGCACCCGTTCAAGCAGCGGCACGCGCGGGTTCTCGGCCTCTTCCAGCACACGCCAGTTGAAGCCCAGCCAGCTGAGTTCACGATTGTAGAACCGTCCCGGACCGGTCAGGTCAAGATCAGGTATCTGGACCGGCGCATCAAACGGCGCCTTGAGGAAATCTGCATGTGTCATGAGCGGCTTATGCTGCCTGTTTGTGACGGTTCGGTAACGGATGCTGCGCTTAGTCCGGCGAATTGTCCAGAAGGCCCGGCTGGATGAATCGCTCCATGACGTCGGCCGCCAGTTTGCGGTTGATCGGGCGGCCCTGCGCCAGTGCGGCGGCGTCCAGCGCGGCGACAAGCTGGCGGGCGCTGTCGAAGGACCGGTCCATGCGCGTCACAAGATAGGGGATCGTATCGGGCGTCGGAATCAGTTGACGGTCCGCAAACAGCTTGGCCAGAAGCGCCGTCAGCAGACGGTCGTCGGGGGCTTCCAGACGTGTGGCCTGCGTGCCCTGCATCCGGCTGGCCAGATCGGGCAGGGTCAGCCCCCAATGCGCGGCGGGCCGGTCGGCGGTCAGCAGCAGGGAGTGTCCCTCGGCCAGTGTCAGGTTGTGCAGGTGAAACAGCGCATTCTCGGCGGCGGTGTCGCCCGCGATCAACGGCACATCCTCGACTGCGACGGGGCCAGAGGCGAGGTCTGGAATGTCGGCCCCGGCAAGGGCGCGCGCCTCGACGATTCGTGCGCCAGCAGCCTGCGCCCAGACATGGGCCAGATGGGTCTTGCCTGCGCCCTTGGGACCTTCCAGCACCAGCTTGCGACCCGGCCAGTCACGCCACCCTTCGATCAGGGCGACGGCCATGGCATTGGCGGGGGCCACGAAGAAATCCTCGCGCCCAAGTGCGGCCCGCACCGGCAGATCGAAACTCAATTGCCGGTGCATCAGATGTCCTTGCGCGTGTCGACACCGCGATAGAGCAAGCTTTTCTTGTAGCCTCCTATGCCGAAGCGGGCGACGACGCCGATCACGGCGGCCACCGGCACGGCGACCAGCATCCCGACAAAGCCGAAGAGCGAGCCGAACACCGACAGCGCGAAGATCAGCCAGACCGGATGCAGGCCGACCGAACTGCCGACCAGTTTGGGCGTCAGCACGTTGCCCTCGACGATCTGGCCCAGCACGAAGATGCCCGCGACCAACCCGATCGAGACCCAGTCGCCCCAGAACTGGAACAGGGCCAACCCGATGGCCAGTGCGCCACCGACCAGTGCGCCGACATAGGGAATGAAGGTCACCAGCCCCGCCAATGCACCGACGACCAGCCCGAACTGCAAGCCGACCAGCATCAGGGCCACCGCGTAATAGGTGCCAAGGATCAGACTGACCGTGCCCATGCCGCGGATGAAACTGGCCAGCGTCTTGTCAATCTCGGCCGCCAGATGGCGGATCGTTGGCGCGTGGTCCCGTGGCAGCAGGTCGTCCACCTTGGCGACCATGTTGTCCCAATCATAGAGCAGGTAGAAGGCCACGACCGGCACGATCACGAAGAGCAGCACGATCCCCACCAGCGAGTTGACCGAGGTCAGCACGGTGTTCAGCAATTCCCCCCCGCGTTCGCGGATCGTCTCGCCTATCGAGATCAGCGACTGGCGCAGAACAGAATCCTCTTCGACCAGCGAGGGAAAGCGCGAGGTCAGAAAGCCCTGAAGGTTCTCGAACAGTTGCGGTGCCGTCTCGAACAGAGAAATAGCCTGCTGCACCAGCAAGGGGATCACCAGCAGCGCCATCAGCACAAAGATCAGCAGCGCGCTGAGCGTGATGATCGTCGTGGCCAGCGCGCGCGAGGCACCCATCCTTTCGATCCGGTCCGCCACCGGATCCAGAAAATAGGCAATCGCGCCGCCCAGAACGAAGGGCAGGATCACATCACCCAGAAACCACAGGATCACAAGGAACGCCGCCATGGCGATCCCCCAATAGCGGAACTGGTCTTTGACTGGCAGGGCCATGCGCGCTCCTTGACGGTTTGGACCTATGTCGCTTCAAGTGCCGGGCAATTCAAGACCCGACACAGAGGCAGGCATGGGGCGGGACGCGTTTTGCGGGCCCGCCGCCGACCTTGCGCCTTGCGTTTCGGCAGTATTGTGCCTGCATCGGGGGGCGCATCCTGCTTGCCTGATCCGGCCCGCTGCCCTAAACCGACGCAAATGCCAATCCCAAGGGGTCCATCATGCGGTTGACGCGTTATTTCCTGCCAGTTCTGAAAGAAAATCCTGCCGAGGCGCAGATCGTGAGCCATCGGCTGATGCTGCGGGCGGGGATGATCAAGCAAAGCGCGGCGGGGATCTATTCCTGGCTTCCGCTGGGCTTCAAGGTGCTGCGCCGGATTGAGCAGATCGTGCATGAAGAACAGGTCCGCGCGGGGCATATCCCGATGCTGATGCCGACGCTGCAGCCAGCGGATCTGTGGCGCGAAAGCGGGCGTTATGACGATTACGGGCAGGAGATGCTGCGCATCACCGACCGGCAGGACCGCGACATGCTCTATGGTCCCACCAACGAAGAGATGATCACCGACATCTTCCGCGCCCATGTGGGCAGCTACAAGGACCTGCCGCTGACGCTCTATCACATCCAGTGGAAGTTCCGCGACGAGATGCGCCCGCGTTTCGGTGTGATGCGGGGCCGTGAGTTCCTGATGAAGGACGGCTACAATTTCGACGTGGACAAGGAGGCGGCGCTGCATGCCTATAACCGCCATCTGGTCAGCTATCTGCGCACCTATGAGCGCATGGGTCTGCAGGCCATTCCGATGCGCGCGGACTCTGGTCCTATTGGCGGCGACGATACACATGAATTCCTTGTGCTGGCCGAGACCGGCGAGAGCGAGGTGTTCTATGACAGCGAAATCACCGATCTGAAATTCGGCGACCGCGCCATTGATTACGACAGTGTCGATCAGTGCCGCGCCGTGCTGGAGGAATTCACCAGCCGTTATGCCCGCACGGACGAGACGCATGACGAGGCGATCTTCAACCAGATCCCCGAAGAACGCCGCCGCACCGCGCGTGGCATCGAGGTGGGCCAGATCTTCTATTTCGGCACCAAGTATTCCGAGGCCATGGGCGCCACTGTGCAGACCGCCGATGGCACCAAGGTGCCCGTCCATATGGGCAGCCACGGGATCGGCGTCAGCCGTCTGGTCGGCGCGATCATCGAGGCCAGCCACGACGACAAGGGCATCATCTGGCCCGAAGGTGTGACGCCCTTCCATTGCGGGATCGTGAACCTCAAGCAAGGGGATGCCGCCGCCGATGCCGCCTGCGAAGGGCTTTACAAGGCGATGGAGGCCGCAGGGCTTGAGCCGCTTTATGATGACCGCGAAGAACGTGCCGGTGCGAAATTCGCGACTATGGACCTGATCGGCCTGCCGTGGCGCATCACCGTCGGCCCGCGTGGTCTGGCAGCGGGTGTGGTCGAACTCACCTCGCGGCGCACGGGCGAAAGCGTGGAGCTGGCGCCCGAGGCCGCCGTGGCTCGGCTGGTCGAGATCTATCGCTGAGGGCACCCGTCGCTCTTGGATATTTAAAGCAAGAAGAAGCAGGGGGCGGCGCTGTGCTGCCCCTTTGTCCGGCAGGGAAGGGAACGCAGATGGCAGGCACGACACGGCCCTTCGCGGCCTTCGAATGGATGATCGCCTGGCGCTACCTGCGGGCGCGCCGCGCCGAGGGCGGTGTGTCTGTGATGACATGGATCAGCCTGATCGGGATCACGCTGGCGGTGTTTGCGCTGATCGCGACGCTGGCGGTGCGCTCGGGCTTTCGGGCGGAATTCGTCGATACGATCCTTGGGGCCAACGCTCATGTGACCGTCTACAATGCGGGGCAGGTCGATCCGGTCACCGGGGCGATCAATCGCAGCCTGACCGATTATGAGGCGATGGCGGCCAGTTTGACGTCTGTGCCCGGCGTGATCCGCGCGGCCCCGCTGATCAAGGGGCAGGTCATGGCGAATGCCAGTGGCCGCAATGCCGGGATCGAGGTGTTCGGGATCAGTGCCGATGACCTGCGCGGCATCCCGCGCGTCGGCGGCGATCAGGCGCAGGCGCAGGGCGATCTGGCGCGGTTTGACGAGGGGATCGCCATCGGCTCGGGCGTGGCGCGAGAGTTGGGGCTGGGTCTGGGTGACAGGATCCGCATCATCTCGCCGGATGGCGCGCGCACCGCCTTTGGCACCAGTCCGCGGGTCAAGGCCTATGAGGTGGTCTATATCTTCACGGCCGGACGCTGGGACATCGACCGCACGCGTGTCTATCTGCCGTTTGCCGAAGCGCAGAGCTATTTCAACCGCGAGGGTCTGGCTGACGAGATCGAAGTGATGGTCGAGACTCCCGAACAGATCGAGCGTATGGAACTGGCCTTGTTGGAGGCGGCGGGACCACGCGCGCAGCTTTGGACATGGCGCGATTCCAGCGGCGGGTTCCTGCGGGCGCTGGAGATCGAGGACAATGTGATGTTCGTGATCCTGTCCATTCTGGTGCTGATCGCGGCGATGAACATCGTCTCGGGCTTGATCATGCTGGTCAAGAACAAGGGGCGCGACATCGGTATCCTGCGGACCATGGGCCTGACCGAAGGCTCCGTGCTGCGGGTGTTTTTCATCTGTGGGGCCTTTACCGGCATCATCGGCACGGCGGCTGGTGTGATCCTGGGCTGCCTCTTCGCCATCTATATCGACCCGATCTTCTCCTTCGTGAACTACGTGGCGGGCGGCGGCGTCTGGGACCCAGCCGTGCGGGGCATCTATGCCTTGCCGGCCAAGCTGCAACTGGGTGATGTGCTGTCGGCGGTGGTGTTGTCGCTGGGCCTGTCCTTCATCGTCACGATTTTTCCGGCGCGGCGCGCGGCGCGGATGAACCCGGTGGAGGCGCTGCGCTATGAGTGATGTGGTGCTGGAACTGGCAGGGGTCGAGAAGACCTATAACCGTGGCAAGCCCAATGCCGTGCAGGTTCTGCAAGGCGTCGATCTGACCGTGGCGCGTGGCGAGGTGGTGGCGCTGGTGGCGCCTTCCGGTGCGGGCAAATCCACGCTGCTGCATATCGCGGGGCTGCTGGATACGGCCGACGCCGGATCGGTACGGATCGGCGGGGCGGACATGGCCGGGTTGTCCGACCGGCGGCGCACGGCGGTCAGGCGGGCGGATGTGGGTTTCATCTACCAGTTCCACCATCTGTTGCCCGAGTTTTCGGCGCAGGAGAATATCGTGCTGCCGCAATTGGCCAATGGCGTGGCCAAGGCGGCGGCGCAGGCGCGGGCGATGGACCTGCTGACCCGCGTCGGCATTGCGCCCCGCGCCGAGCATCGCCCCGCCGCCCTGTCGGGGGGGGAGCAACAACGCGTGGCATTTTGCCGGGCGCTGGCCAATGAGCCGCGCCTTCTGCTGGCGGACGAGCCGACCGGAAACCTTGATCCGGCCACCTCGGATCAGGTGTTCGGGGCGCTGATGGATCTGGTGCGTGGCACCGGGCTGTCGGCGCTGATCGCCACGCATAACCTTGATCTGGCCGCCCGGATGGACCGTGTCCTGCGGCTGGACAAGGGGCATCTGACCGAGGGTCTGTAGGGACCTTCGCCAGCAGGCCGCCTTTCACGCAGACGTGTCAAGCAGGTGAACGACTGATGGTCTAATCTGCGGCCAGTGCTGCAGAGAGGTCCTCATGCCATTGTCCCGACACGCCATCATCGCCGCGCTGCTCTTCACTGCGGCGGCACCGGCACAGGCCGAACCGCTGCGCTTCACTCCGGAATGGCGCGAGCAGAGTTTCCCCCGCCTTGACGCCAATCGCTATGGGGCGCGGGGTGATCGTCTGGATATCGTCTCGGATCAGGCGGTGTCAGTGCTCTATACCGCCTTGCCGGAAAGCAGATGGCTGGGGCGGCAAGCCACATGGAACTGGACGGTCGAGCAATCAGTGCCGCCCACCGATTTGCGGAACAAGGGCGGGGATGACCGCAATATCTCGCTCTATTTCGTGTTCATGGACGAGGCATCCGCCCGTCGCGCCGGACCAAATCCGCGTCTGCGCAGCCTGTTGGGCAATCGCAATGCGCGGATGCTGGTCTATGTCTGGGGCGGCGATCACGCGCGGGGTGATGTGCTGGACAGCCCCTATCTTGAGGCGCGGGGGAAAACATTGATCCTGCGGGGGGCGGGCACCGGCAGCCATGCCGAGACGGTCGATCTGTCGGCGGACTATGCCCGCATCTTCGGTGGCACGCCCGAGGCTTTGGTGGGTATCGCGGTGTCCGCGGACAGCGACGATACGCAAACCGCGATCCGGGCGCGCATCAGCGATATGGTGATCCGCTAAGCGGTTGGCGTGTCACGCTTTCTGCGTAAGGAACACGCCCGCCGCCATCAAGGCGATCCCGCCTGCGCGCGGCAGCGACAACGGGCTGATCCGCGCACCGAACAGGCCGAAATGGTCGATCAGCGCGGCGCTGATCAACTGACCCAGCAGCACGAAGAAAACGGCATTCCCGACCCCGAACTTGGGCGCGATGAAGGTGATCGACAGGATGTAGAAGGCCACCAGCAGCCCCGCCAGAAACAGGTGTTTCGGCGCGGTCACGATCGTGGCCAAGGATGGTGCGCCCTTCAGCATCAGAACCACCAGCGTTGTGGTCAGCGCCACCGTGAACAGAATGGCTGCGGCCGCGACCGGCGAGCCAAGCCGGGTGCCCAGCCCCGCATTGAGGGCGGCAAGGACCGGAATCCCTATCCCGGCGGCCAGCATCGTCAGGGCATAGGCTGTGGTCGGGGGCATCATCATCGGGGCGCTTTCTCGGGCACAAAGAAGGTGGCAGAGGCGCTGGCAACAGGGCGACCATCAGGCAGGGCGACCAGATCCGCCTGCGCAAAGATCAGCGACCGGCCCGCGCGTGTGATCCGCGCCGTGCAACGGATTCGCTCGCCCCGTCCGGCGCTCAGGAACTGGGTGTCCAGATTGGTGGTCGCCACGTCGCGCGGCGCCCCGAAATGTGCGGCCGTGGACAGGACCATCGCGGTATCTGCCAGCGTGGCCAGCGCCTGACCGCAAACGATGCCGCCCATCCGGGCCACCGCTTCGGTGATCGGCATGGACAGCACGGCGCGGCCCTCGGGCGACACCTCATCGACACGCAGATCCAACGCCTGCACCCATGGGGCAAAGGAACTGGCCAGAAACGCCTGTGCTTCGCTCGCGCTGAACATGTGATGATCCCTTGCCCTGTCTTGGGCGCAGAATGCCGGTCCGGGCGGGATTTGCAACCTCTGATCCAGATCAAGGCAGGGGCTGTCCTATTGGCTCACACTCAACCAAAAGCAGAGGAGGCGAGAATGACAATCACTGTAAAGCGTTCGGCGCGACATGCGGCACGATGCGCTCTGGTCCTTGGTCTGGGTGGACTGTTGGTGGCCTGCGCACCAGAGCCCATTCCATCCCCCGGTGCCTCTGCCTTTCAGGATTATTGCGCGATCTGCCATGGAACTCGCGCTTTGGGTGATGGTCCGGTTGCACCGGACCTGAAAGTGCCGCCCCCCGATCTGACGCTGATCGCCAGTCGCAATGGCGGTGTGTTCCCGCTACGCGCGGTGGCTGATACCGTCTATGGCTATTCCGGCAAGCATGACGCCGATCTGATGCCGGAATTCAGCCCGCTTCTGGATGGCCCGGATGTGGCCGTGCCCAAATCCGATGGCAGCGGGGACGAGGTCATGCCCGTCCGTCTGGCAGAGGTCGTGACCTATCTTGAAAGCCTGCAACGCGAGTGACCAGCGTGGAAAGGACAGTGCGATGAGACAACTTGCAAGATCTGCCTTTGGCCATTTGTTGGGTCTGATCCCTCTGACCGGTCATGCACAGGACGTCGATCAGGGCGCGGCCCTGTTTCAATGGTATTGCGCCAGTTGCCACGGCACCGCCGCTGATGGCGCGGGGCCAATGGCTCCGGTTCTGCTGGTGCAACCCAGCGACCTGACCCGCCTTAGCGCATCATCGCAGGGAGAGTTTCCGCTTCTGCGCGTGGTCCGACGTATCGACGGCTCTGACCCGCTGGTCAGCCATGGCAGCGCAATGCCCGTCTACGGTCCCTTGTTTCAGGGGAATGAGGTTGCGCTCAAGACCGCGGCAGGCCAACCTGTGCTGATGGGGCGGTCGGTCGCCGATCTTGTCCTCTACTTGCAGGAGATCCAGAAATGAAGCCGCTGATCCTCAGTTTCGGTATCGTGGGACTGGGGGCTATCGTGGCCTGCGCCACGATTGACATGCCAGAACCCGTCGAGGGGCAGATCGTCTTTGACCAGAACTGCGCCTTGTGCCATGGCGATTCCGGTCGCGGTGACGGGCTCTTGGCGGCCAAACTGCAACCGGCCCCGCCCGATCTGACGCGCATTACCTTTCGTGAAAAGGATGTCTTCCCGCGCACACGGGTGCTGTCGGTCATCGACGGCTATACCCGTCAGACCCCGGACGAGGCGATGCCTGAGTTCGGTCTGTTGCTGGAAGGCGAGACCGTGCCCGTGGTGCTGGAGGATGGCACCTTATCCCCTGTTCCGCGTCCGCTTGCGGCCCTGCTGGTCTATCTGGAAAGTATCCAGCGCTAGTCATCAAGGGCCAGAACCATGTCTGGCGTCCGGTTCGAAATCTCGAGGATCAGCTTGCGGCGGACCGCTTCCGCAAAATCCTCGCGACTGGCCGCAGGCAGGGTAAAGGCATTGGGGCCGCCGATGATCTGGTCACGGTAATTCGCTTCCAGCGTCGCGCCGCGACCCATGTCATCGGTCAGCATCAGGGGCAGACCATTGATGGTGATCCCCGCGGCCAAAACCAGCGCGCGGGCCTCGGCGATCGAGGGGCCCGACCAGTTGTTCACGCTGTCGCCGGAAAAGTCGATCACGCGGCGCCAGCCTTCTATGTCATTTTCCTCGATCAGCTGCTTGCCGCGCAGCAACGCTGATCCGATGGCATTGCGCCCCAGTGCACGGCGCACCGGGTTATCCAGTTGCGCCGCAAAGATGGCCGCCGCCTCGGGACCGTCGATGCGCGTCCAGTCCACAATGACCGCCTGATTGGCCGCCCATTCGACATAGGTCACAGCGATACTGCCATAAGCGGTGTTCTGGATGGCTGCGATCACATCAGGGTCTGTGATGGCCTGCGCATAGCCACGCCGCTGCAACAGCAGTTCCTCCGGGTCGATGGAGCCCGACGCATCGGCCATCAGCACCAGTTCCAGATCCGTGTCCTGCGCCCGCAGGGGCAGGGCGGCAAGGATCAGGGCAAGAGAAAGGATCAAACGGCGCATAGCCTGAGGTTAGGGCAACTGCGCGCTTTGGGAAGGGGGGGCTGGACGTTAGACGTCCAGTTCCTCCACGAACCGCGCATTTTCCGAGATATACTGGAACCGCAGTTCGGGTTTCTTGCCCATCAGCCGTTCAACCAGATCGCCGGTTTCGCCCGGTTCGTCCTCGTCGATCGTCACGCGGATCAGCTTGCGGCTGGCCGGGTCCATCGTCGTTTCCTTCAGGTCCTTGGCGTCCATCTCTCCCAGACCCTTGAAGCGGCTGACGTCGATCTTGCCCTTGCCACCCAGACCCTTTTCCAGCCAGACCGCCTTTTCCGCCTCGTCGATGCAATAGACGCGCTTGGCCCCTTGGGTCAGGCGGAACAGCGGCGGGCAGGCAAGATAGAGATGCCCCTTGTCGATCATCGGTCGCATCTGCGTGAAAAAGAACGTCATCAGCAGCGCCGCGATATGCGCGCCGTCCACATCGGCATCGGTCATGATGATGACCTTGTCATAACGCAGGTCGTCGATGTTGAACTTGGAGCCAAGGCTGACGCCAAGCGCCTGCGTCAGATCGCTGATCTCCTGGTTCGATCCCAGCTTGCCCGAGGCCGCACCCAGCACGTTCAGGATCTTGCCCCGCAGCGGCAGCAGGGCCTGGGTTTTGCGGTCACGCGCCATCTTGGCCGATCCGCCCGCCGAGTCGCCCTCGACGATGAACAGTTCGGTCCCCTCGCGCGTGGCCGATGTGCAATCCACCAGCTTGCCGGGCAGACGCAGTTTCTTGGTCGCGGTCTTGCGCTGGGTTTCCTTTTCCTGACGGCGGCGCAGGCGTTCTTCCGCGCGCAGCACCAGAAAATCAAGGATCGCGCCTGCGGATTTCGTATCTGCCGCCAGCCAGTTGTCGAAATGGTCGCGCACCGAGTTTTCCACCAGACGCGCGGCTTCCATCGTGGCAAGGCGGTCCTTGGTCTGACCGACGAATTCCGGCTCGCTGATGAAACAGCTGACCAACGCGCAGCCGCCGGTCACCAGATCCTCGCGGGTGATTTCCTTGGCCTTGCGGTTGTTTACCAGATCGCCGTAGGCGCGGATGCCCTTGAGGATCGCCGCCCAGAAACCCGCTTCATGGGTGCCGCCCTCGGGCGTGGGCACGGTGTTGCAATAGGACTGGATGAACCCATCGCGCGAGGGCGTCCAGTTGATCGCCCATTCCACCTTGCCGGGGACGTTGAACTTCTCGCCGAATTCGACAGTGCCCGCAAAGGGACGGTCGGCATAGGTCGCGGCCTTGCCCAAGGTTTCGTTCAGGTAGTCGGACAGACCACCGGGAAAATGGAACACAGCCTCCTGCGGGGTTTCCCCGTCATCAATGGCGGATTTCCAGCGGATCTCGACACCCGAAAACAGATAGGCCTTTGAGCGAATGGATTTGAACAACCGCGCCGGTTTGAAGCGGTGATGCCCGAAGATCTGCTCGTCCGCGTGGAAGGTCACCATGGTGCCGCGCCGGTTGGGGGCGGCTCCCACCTTCTGGATCGGTCCCAGCGGAATCCCGCGCGAGAACCGCTGTTCATAAAGCTCCTTGTTCCGCGCGACCTGCACCACCATGCTGTCGGACAGCGCGTTCACGACGGAGGCCCCCACACCGTGCAACCCGCCCGATGTCTGATAGGCCTTGCCGGAAAACTTGCCGCCAGCGTGCAAGGTGCACAGGATCACCTCCAGCGCGCTCTTGTCGGGAAACTTCGGGTGCGGGTCGATGGGAATCCCGCGCCCGTTGTCGCGGATGGTGACGGCGAAATCCTCGTGCAGTTCCACCTCGATGCGGTTGGCATGGCCCGCCACCGCCTCGTCCATCGAGTTGTCCAGAACCTCTGCCACCAGATGATGCAACGCACGCTCGTCCGTGCCGCCGATATACATGCCGGGGCGTTTGCGGACGGGTTCCAGCCCTTCAAGGACTTCGATCGAGGAGGCGTTGTAATCGTCGGGGGCGGTTCCGGTCAGAAGATCGTTGGCCATGCTGCTGCTTTGTTTTTGTGGGTTGGCGGACACTATGTCAGAAGGCGGCGGCAGGGGAAAGCGGTCTTGGCCCGACAGGCGGTGAAAGCCGCGCCGGGTGTCATGCCTAGGTGTGGAACGTTGAAGGGACAGGTGGCGCCTGTTTCTTCTTGCCTCAAATATCCAAAAGCCAGCGGTTGCCTCACGCCATCCAGTCAAGGATGAGCGCCGCGACCGCGTCGGGTTCTTGATGGCATATCCAATGATCGGCCCCGTCGATCCGGTGAATCGTCAGGTCGGGGGCCAGTTCGTCAAGCCCGTCAAGGCAATCGGTCAACAATGCGGTATCATGCGTGCCCCAGATCAGAAGATGCGGCTGATGCACCGTCAGCGCCGCGCGCGGCAGGGCGGGCAGGTCGATGATGGGCTGGCCGGGCGCGGCGACTTGCAGGGGTGACGCGCGATACCAGTTCACCATCCCGCGCATCCGCCCTGGTCGCCCCCATTCAGTCTTGTAGGCCGCCAGTTTGTCAGGCGTCATCCATGACAGGTCCATCTTTGCGGAAAACAGATCCATCAGCTTGGCAAAGCCGTTTTCGGCCAGCTTTTCCTCGGAACCCGCGCGGCGCAGCCAGAGGATGTATTGCGAGGCCTCAGATTGCGCGCCGCCTTTTGCCATCTCGCGCTGGAAGGGGACGGGATGCACGCCATTCAGGATGATGAGGCGATCCACCCGTTCGGGCTGCCGCGCTGCCAGCACATAGGCGACGGACGCGCCCCAGTCATGGCCCAGAACGGTGACGGGCCCACCGCCCAGATGGTCGATCAGCGCGACCATGTCGCCCACCAGCTTTCCGGTGGCATATTGCGCCACATCAGCGGGGGCCCAGCTTTGGCCATAGCCGCGCTGATCCGGCGCGATGCAGCGATAACGGTCGCATAGCCGTTCGGCCAGTTCCGCCCATGCGCCGGAATATTCGGGAAAGCCGTGCAGCATCAACAGGATGGGGGCGCCCGCCGGCCCCCATTCCAGATAGTGGTAGGGCTGGCCGTGCAGGCTGAAATGGTGGCTTTGCATGGGGCATCCCCGGTTTGTGACGGGCCGCACCCCGAAAGCACGGCCCGTGGCGTGATCATTCAGGCTGCAAGGTCTCGAATCGCAGGCCCGCTGCCGTGCGCGGGGCAAAGCCGCGCCAATAGCTGTGCTCGGGCTTTTCCGTCCCATCCTCGTTCAACGCCACCACGCCATCGGCGGCATTGGGGACCAGATCAAGGTAGGCGGCCTTCTCGCTATCACCTTTCAGGTGCAGGTCCATGAAGGCCGTCGCGAAATGCTGGGCGATGTTGTTCATCCGCAGCGTATCCCAGACCGGATCTGCATAGTGATCGAAGGGGATGAAATCCAAGGTCTCGACCGCTTGCCAGCTTTCCACAGGCGCGGGCATCGGGGCCGCAGCGTTGTGATTTGCATTCTCGAACGTCAGCAGGTGCCGGGTGGTGCCGGTCGCCTGTTCAAAGATCTGGCGCATGGCCGGATAGATCGACACATCATCCACGGACCCTGCCATGATCATCGTGGGCTTGCGCAGATTGGCCAGCCCCGCCTCGTCCCAGAACCCGTGCTGGCGGCCCCATGGACCGATGGCGATCACGGCCTTGACGCGATCATCCACAATCGCCTCGTGGCTGTCCGACCCGGCCAGGTTCGCGGCCAGCAGGCCCTTGGGCGTGCCCCATGGCAACTCGACCGCCGCCTGCGTGACGCCTGCGCCGCCAAAGATCAGCGCGCCGTAGCCCCCCATGGAATAGCCGATGACCCCGGTGCTGGAGGCGTCGATGATCGCAGCCAGTTCCGGGGCGGTGGCGGACAGGTCCGCCATCTGGTCCAGCACGAAACGCTGGTCGCGCGGGCGGTGCAGCAGGGTCGATCCGAACGCCGCCTGATCGGAATATGTGCTGTCTGTATGGTCGATCGAGGCCACGACATAGCCCTTGGAGGCAAGGTTTTCCCCCAGATGGGACATCAGGAAACGGTTGCCGGGATATCCGTGGCTGATCAGGATCAGGGGATAGGTTGCACCGGTTGCCGGAGCGGCATCGCGCGCGGCGCGGCCTGACAGAGTTGCTGCGGTGCGCCCGTCGCGGATCACCGTGTCATAGGTCGTGCTGGGTGTCGTCGCGGCGGCGGCGGGATACCAGACCTCGACCGTCAGCGGGCGGTCATAGGTGGGGCTGGCGGCATCGGTCACGCCCAGAATGTCGATCTGATCGAGATGGGTGAAACTCAGCGTGCGCACGCCGATCACCTGATCGCCGAAAGGGGCGAGGGCGGGGGCGTCGGGGCGGGTCTGGTCGATGGGATTATGGGTTGTCATTTGCGCGGATACTGGACCTGAAACAAGAGGGCTGGCAAGCAGCCCTAGCGCGAGCGCTGCGGTTTTGAGCGGGGTCATGGGTCTCTCCTCCTTGGGTGAGGGTATTGGAGCCTGTGCAGGCACGTGGCGCAACAACAGCTTTCGTTTCGTTGCGTCAGGGCGCGCGGGCCGTCCGGGGTTGATGCGGATCAAGGCCCGCTGCCCCGTTCTGGGATAGAATTGTAACAGTCCAACAAAAGGAGCGTGTCATGCCGCCTGCTGCCAAACCTCTATCCGCGGCCCCCGTGTCGGCCGAGACCTTGCCTGCCGAAACTATGCCCATTGCCACGTCGCCCGCACCGCTGCCACGACCGCGGCGCAGAAAGCTGCCGATACCCGCCCCCTCGGCCGATCAGGTGCGTCATGCCTTTGAAAGCGGGGAATATCCCTATGCCACACAGATGTCGCGGCGCAGCTATGAGGCTCAGAAGGCGCGGTTGCAGGCCGAGCTTCTGAAGGTGCAACTCTGGACACAAGAGACAGGGCAGAAGTTCGTGCTGCTTTTCGAAGGGCGCGATGCAGCGGGAAAAGGTGGCACGATCAAGCGTTTCACCGAACATCTCAACCCGCGCGCGGCGCGTGTGGTGGCGCTGAACAAGCCCAGCGATGTCGAGCGCGGGCAATGGTATTTTCAGCGCTACATCCAGCATCTGCCGACAGCAGGCGAGATCGTCTTCTATGATCGCAGCTGGTATAACCGCGCCGGGGTCGAGCGGGTCATGGGTTTCTGCCAGCCCACCGAATACCTTGAGTTCATGCGTCAGACACCGGAACTGGAACGCATGCTGGTCCGGTCCGGCATCCGCCTTTTCAAATACTGGTTCTCGGTCACGCAGGACGAGCAGCGCGCCCGTTTCGCAAGCCGTGACACCGACCCGCTGAAACGCTGGAAGCTGTCCCCGATCGACAAGGCAAGCCTTGATAAATGGGACGACTATACCGAGGCGAAAGAGGCGATGTTCTTCTACACGGACACGGCCGATGCGCCCTGGACGGTGGTGAAGTCCAACGACAAGAAACGCGCGCGGCTGAACTGCATGCTGCATTTCCTGAATGCGCTGGACTATCCCGACAAGGACCAGTCCCTTGTCCATGCGCCCGATCCCCTGATCGTGGGCGGGGCAGGGCATGTGATCCACAAGGCCGATCACATTCTGGGAACGGCGCTGCATCCCGATCAGCGGATTGCGTGATGCCAAGCGGGTCACGCGGAATTCAGCCAAGGCCCACGGCGCGTGCGTTGCGTGGCCGCATGGGGTGGCGTAAGACGGTGACATGATCCGTTCCCGTCTGATCTCTGCCGCTGTTGCGATACTGCTGGGCGCGCCTGTGGCGTTTGCCCATCCGCATGTCTTTGTGGAAACCGGTCTCAAACTTGTAGCCGATGACACAGGGCGTCTTGTCGGCGTCGAGGTCAGCTGGAGCTATGATGATTTCTATTCGCTTCTGCTGCTGGAAGACATGGGTCTGGACCCTGATGGCGATGGGGTATTGAGCGCGGACGAACTGGCCAAACTGGATGGCTTCGACCTGCAATGGATCGAAGGGTATCTGGGGGATCTTTATCTGACCGCCAATGACGCGCCGATCGCCTTGGGCCGGCCCGAAGGGCGCGGCACGGATGTCGTTGCGGGGCGCATCGTGACGCGCCATTTCCGCGCCTTCGCCCCGCAGGAGGGCGAGGTGATCGTCAAGGCCTATGATCCGACCTTCTATACCGCCTATGATCTGAACGGCGGGGTGACGGTGCCCGAAGGATGCACCCTGTCGATCCAGCCAGCCGATCTGGACCGCGCCTATACGATGGTCGAGGAGGCGCTTTACAAGAACCCCGCCATGCCGGACGACGAATATCCCGAGGTGGGCGAGGCCTTTGCCGACACGGTCGAGGTGGCATGCAACGGCTGATGCGCGCGCCGGTGGCGCTGATGGCGCTGGCTCTGCTCGCGCTGATCGCGGTCTGGCTTTGGGGCTTTGGCGGCATGACACTACTGGAGCGCTGGGCGGCCAGTGGCCAACAGGACGCGCAGAACGCCATGGCGGGTCTGTTGCGCCGCCTGAAAGCCGGGGATGCGGCGGCCTTGGCCGGGCTTCTGGGCTTTTGCTTCGCATACGGGTTTTTCCATGCGGCAGGGCCGGGGCATGGCAAGGTTCTTATTGGTGGTTACGGGCTGGGCCGCCGTGTGCCGATGGTACGATTGGCGGGCCTGGCGGTGGTCTCAAGTCTTGCACAGGCGGCCACGGCCGTGGCTCTGGTCTATGGTGGCGTGTTTCTGCTGGACTGGTCGCGCGAACGGATGGTGGATGCGACCGAACTCTGGTTGGCACCGCTCAGCTATGTGCTGATCGGGTTGGTTGGCCTCTGGCTGCTGCTGCGCGGGGCCCGGAAACTCTGGCGACAGCGTGACAAGGCCGCAGGGCATGGGCACGCGCATCACCATGATCACGCCCATGACCACGACCACACCCATGATACGGACACCTGCGCCAGTTGTGGCCACAAGCATGGCCCCAGCCTCGAAGAGGCGGCTGAAGTCCGTTCGTTGCGCGATGCGCTGGTGTTGATCGGGGCGGTCGCGGTCCGGCCCTGCACGGGGGCACTGTTCCTGTTGATCCTGACATGGCGCATGGGGATCGACGCGGCCGGGATCGCGGGGGCCTTCGTCATGGGGCTGGGAACGGCCAGCGTCACCGTGCTTGTCGCGGTGCTGTCGGTGACCGCACGTGAAAGCGCGCTGGCGCAGATCGCAGCAGGCCCGGCCACCGCGCGCGCCTTGTCTCTGATCGAGATCACGGCCGGCGCGCTGGTGGTTCTGGTTGCCGCGCAGCTTTTCTCCAGCGCCATCTGAGGCGCGCCGCATTCACCTATGCGGGCGCGTGCTGACCGATTACTTGACGATCTTCTCGTCCCTGACGAACATGTTGGCCCAGGCCCGGTCGATCAGTTCCGGGCTCATCTGGTTCGGAATCCCTTCGAACCGGCAGATCGATATCATCTGGTCGATCAGGAACACCGGCTGATAGTTGGCATAGACATTGTTGATGGTCGGATATTTCACCTTCAGCAGGTGGACCAAAGTCGCCTCGTCCAGTGGCATCCCCTTCTTGCGCGCAACCAGAGCGAAGATCTTCAGGAAATTCTCCTGATTGGGGCCGTCGATCTTGATCTTGTAGAAGATGCGCCGCAGCGCCGCCTGGTCGAAAATCTCGTTCGGGTGGAAGTTGGTCGAGAACACGACCAGCGTGTCGAAGGGCACTTCGAATTTCTCGCCCGATTGAAGGGCAAGGATGTCCTTGCTTTCCTCCAGCGGCACGATCCAGCGGTTGACCAGCGCCTGCGGCGGTTCGGCCTGACGGCCAAGGTCGTCGACGATGAAGATCCCGCCGGTCGCCTTGAGCTGGAGCGGTGCCTGATAGGTGCGCGCGGTCGGGTTATAGACAAGATCCAGCATGGACAGGCTGAGTTCGCCCCCGGTGATCACGCTCGGGCGTTCGCAGCGCACGTATCGGGTGTCAAAGGTCCGCCGACGGCGCAGGGAGTTGGGGTCGTCCACCTCGACCTCGGCCGAAGAATGGACGATCGGGTCATAGACGGTGATGACCTGACCGGCATATTCGATGGCGCGGGGCACATAGATCTTGTCCCCCATCGCATCGCGGATTCCGTTCGAGATCGAGGATTTGCCGTTGCCCGGCGGGCCATACATCAGGATCGAACGTCCCGAACTGACCGCAGGGCCAAGGTTGGACAAAAGGTCCTCGGGCAGGATCAGATGACCCATCGCCGTGGTCAGTTGCGCGCGGGTGATCTGGATGTCGCGGATGGATTGACGCTTGACCTGTTCACGATAGACCGACAGCGGCACCGGCATCGCGCCGAAATACTCGGACTGCGACAGCGCGTCCAGCGCGCGGGCCTTGCCCGCGTCGGTCAGTTGATAGCCCATCTCATTGCCGGCATTGGCGTTCAGCGTGCCTGTCGCCTCCAGCAGGCGCTGTTCGCGGGACATGTCGATCAGTTCCTGTGTCACCTGACGCGGCAGGCAGATCGCCTCGGCCACATCGGTGACATTGGTCACGTTCTTGCGAAACATCGTCTTGAGAAGGATGTCGCGCATCATCACCACCGGAAGGCGCATATCCGAGATGCTCGACGGAGGGGGAGGGGCGACAACGCGGGTCTGTGCAGAAGAGGTGATCATGTTCATGGGCGTGCCTGTCCGTTATACCTGTCCGGTGCCGATCTGCTTGGCCCAGACCTGCCGCTATAAAATGGCAAAATGATGGAATTGCAGGGGAATCGTCATCAATTGCGCCGGACGGACCAGATGTCCTGCACCTGCGATGCTCAGCTGCCGTAAACTGCTGCAAGCCCCAGATAGATCGACAGGGCGCTGCCCAGCGACAGACCCATCGGGAAATCCTTCTTGCGCTGCCAGCTTTCCCAGCCGGGGGCAAGATCCCTCAGCCTTGTGCGCGCGACGAGACGATGAGTCAGGAAACCTGCCAGCAGCGTCAATGCCAGCAGCATCAGAACGAAACCAACATCGGCCAGCATCACGAAAGGGGCGGCAGCGGCAGCGAATTTGGCATCCCCGGCGCCAAAGGCTCCCGCCGCATTCAGAACGATCCCCAAAAGCAGAACCACGATCAGGTTGAGCAGTTGTCCCAGCAGCACCGACACGGGCAGGACAAGGATACCCACCAGCAGAAAGACCGCGACAAGCGCCAGAACCGACAGGTTGGGAATACGCATTGCGCGAAGGTCGCTCAGCACCACCCAGAAGCAGACGGGCAGGCTTGCCAGAAAGAACCAGAAAGCCGCCGTCGCCGGCAGCGCGAAAAGCGGGGTCATCTGGGACAGGTCACCGGCGGTGGATTGCAGCATCGTGCGCGACCGGATCAGCCACGCACGTTGTTTTCAAGCGCCGCAAGACTGCGCACCGCTTCGTCGAAATGCTGCGGATGCGTCTCGACCGCGTCGCGCAGCAATCCCTTGGCGGTTTCAATGTCGCCCTGCTTGACAGCGCTCAGACCGGCGGTGTGCAGCAGTTGCGCCCGTTCAAGCTGGGTCATCGGCACCACGGGCAGGCTGTAATTGCGTTGCGCGGCGCGTGCCAGAACAAGGTTGTTCTTGGCGGTGAACAGCTTGTTGTCCTGACGGATCGCATCGGCAAACAAACGCTCTGCATCGGCATAGGCGCCGCGAGTCAGCTTGGAATATCCCCAGTTGTTCATCACGCCGGCAGGCCGTGTGGTCAGACCCATCGCGATTTCGTAAAAGCTGTCTGCACGCTTCCAGTCCTTGTTGGCGTCAGCCACCATCGCCTCAAGCCGGTAGCGTTTGAATGTCTCATAGGTGGGCGGCACCGTGTTCAGCGCCTCGCGCGCGCCCTCCCAGTCCCCGGCACGGATCAACGCATCGGCCAGTTCCACCTTGTCCTCATGCGTGGCCTCGGGGTGCTTGACGACCGTGCGCCAAGCCGACGCCGCCTCGACCGGGCGCTGGGCACGCACCAAAGACACGGCCAGACCGCGCTGAACGTCGATCCGGTCCGGTTGTTCAGCGGCTGTGCGTGTGAAATAGACCACCGCCTCGTTAGGGTCGGCCACGGTCAACATGATGTCGCCAAGATTGCTCTCATCCACGACATTGACGGCCTGCATGGCCCGATCGACTTCGTTTCCGCCTGCATTCTGGCACCCGGCCAGTCCAAAAGCCCCTGTCAGACACAGGGTCACGATAATGGGGTGGCGCATGTTTTGCGTCCTTTTTGCTGCTCTGCCGTCTTATGGTATGCGCCGCAGAAGATAATCGCTACTTCCACGTCGCATCATTTTGAAGTCTTGCTCAACGATATCATAGTCGGGATTTTCGATTTTTGCGAGGGCCAAGCGCAGATTGTCGCGGATTGAGTCACTTTCGCCATTGTCCAGCGCGTAGGCCCGTCGAAAGATCTGCTCGGCCTCGGCCGTCTCGCCGCGTTCCATCAGCACAACGCCCAGATTGTTCCATGTCTCGGGGATCGCCTCATCCGTGGCGATGGCGCGTCGCAGCAGTGTTTCGGCCTGCCCCAGACGGCCCAGTCCCAGATTGGCGCTGCCAAGGGCGGACAGGACATCGACTGTCAGGCCGTCCTCATAGGCGGCGCGCGTATAGGCCTTCAGCGCCAGTTCGAATTCGCCTGCTTCCATCAGGCGATGGCCGACCAGCAGACCGTCCACGGCATCGCCGCCGGGTTGGATGCCGGGGGCATAGGGACCGTCACGAGATGCGCCAAGGCCGCCTGCGGAACAGGCGGCCAGGGTCAGGATGATCCCCAGAGCAAAAGCGGGTTGGAGCCCGCGACGGCGTCGTCCCATGATGTGCTTACATGTTCCCCAGATTCTGGATCCCCACCACCGAAGGTCCGACCAGAATGATCAGCAGCGGCGGCACGGTCAGCATCATAGTGACAAGTGTCATCTTGGTAGGCAACTTGTTTGCCTTTTCTTCGGCACGCATCACGCGTTTGTCACGCATCTCCTCGGCATAGACCCGCAACGCATCCGCGATCGAGGTGCCGAATGTCGCGGATTGCACCAGCACCGTCACGAAACTGGAAATATCGGCCACTCCGCAGCGTTCGCCCATGTCGGCCAGAACCGTGGGCTTGTCCTTGCCGGCCTTGATCTCATAGCTGACGATCTCGAACTCGTCCGACAGTGAAGGATAGGAGGCGCGCAGCTCGCGGGCGACGCGGATGATCGACTGGTCCAGTGACTGTCCCGCCTCGACGCAGACCAGCATCATATCAAGAGCGTCCGGAAAGCCCGAGGTGATCTCTTCCTGACGCTGTTGCTGGCGTTTGGTGACCCAGTATTTCGGCAGCATATAGCCCACGACGCCCGGCCCGAGGATATACAGCATCGTGTCCTGCGTGGTGGTGTCTGGCAGGCCCGCCATCTTGAGAAGATAGTAGATCACACCGCCGATCAGGAACAGGATTCCGAGAGCAAATTGCGCAAAATGGAACGCACGCACAGCTTCCTTGCTTCGATAGCCTGCTTGCATCAATTTTTTGCGAACGGCAGAGTATTCTTCCTCGTTCTGTGGCTCCAGGAAGGTCGAATATTTTTGCAGCTTGTCATTGCCTTTGGCGGTACGCAGCGTCTTGCCGGGGGTGCCGGCATTGCGGCCCGAGGCGGCGGTCTCGCGCAGCTTTTCCAGCGGGTCCTTGCGCTGGTTCAGCATCATCGGGATCGTGGCCAGGATCAGCAGAAGGCCAAGCCCGCCCAGCAGGATGAACGGCCCCATCGGGCCGAAATGCTGTTCCATCAGGTCGTTGATGAACTCCATCGTGGTGTCTCCTCAGACCTTGATGTTGACCAGCATGCGCATGACGATCAGGTTCGCTGCCAGAAACAGACCCACGGCAATACAGGCGGGGATGAACCACGGATGGTCCAGCACGTCGTCGTAATAGTTCGGGTCCATCACATTGATCGCGATCAGCGCGAATACCGGAAACCCCGACAGGAACTTGCCTGACCATTGCGCTTCGGCCGTGATGGCCTTGACGCGGCGGAACAGGCGGAAACGGGCGCGGATCACGCGGGACAGGCCCGCCAGGATCTCGGCAAGGTTGCCGCCAGACTGCTGCTGGATGGTCACGGCAACGGCCAGAAAGCGCAAATCCTGCATGTCCAGACGTTCGGCCATGTCCTTGAGCGCCTCGCCGATATCGCGCCCATAGGCGGATTCATCCGCAATGATGCCGAACTCGGTCGCCAACGGGTCGGCGACTTCCTTGGCGACGATCTGGATCGCCGATGAGAAGGGATGACCCACGCGCAGCGACCGCACCATGAGTTCGACCGCGTCGGGCAATTGTTCCTCGATCATCGCGATCCGCTTGTTGGCCTTGGAGTTGACCCAGAAATAGACCCCGCCCACGCCCATGCCGACAGACAGAACCGCGCGGATCGGTGGTTCAGCCTCGGTGCCGATTGTCAGGCCGAGAAAGGCCATGACGCTGACGCCGACCATGATCATGATCAACTGTGCGGGGGTAAAGGCGATGGCCGCTTTCTGCGCCCGGTCAGCCAGCATCGAATAGAGCGGGATCGAGCGAGAGTTCATGTGCTGGCGCATTTCCTTGCGCAGCGTTTCCATCACCTCTTCCCGGCGCGTCCCTTTTTCCAGCATCTCCAGACGCCGGTTCACGCGGTTGTTGAGGCTGATCGACTTGCCGAAAACGGTCAGATACAGCCCTTCGACCAGCACGAGAACGCCGAAGAAGATCAGCCCGTAGATAAGTGGTTCGATGCTGATGGCCATGGGCTTTACTCCGCTGCGATGGGTTCGAAGATTGACGCTGGCAGGTCATAGCCCCACAGGCGGAAGCGTTCCGAGAAGTGGCTGCGCACGCCGGTCGCGGTGAAATGGCCGATGATCTTGTTGTCGGGGGTCAGGCCGACGCGCTGGAACTTGAAGACCTCCTGCATCGAGATCACCTCGCCCTCCATCCCCGTGATTTCGGTGATCGACGTCATGCGGCGGCTGCCATCCTGCAAACGGTTGGCCTGCACGATCAGGTTGACGGCGCTTGCGATCTGGCTGCGCACGGCCTTGATGGGCATTTCGATGCCCGCCATGGCGATCATGTTCTCAAGACGGCTGACCCCGTCGCGGGCCGAGTTGGCGTGGATCGTGGTCATCGACCCGTCATGGCCGGTGTTCATGGCCTGCAACATGTCGATCACTTCTTCGCCGCGTGTTTCGCCGACGATGATCCGGTCAGGCCGCATCCGCAGGGCGTTGCGCAAGCAATCGCGCTGGGTCACGGCGCCCTTGCCCTCGACGTTGGGGGGGCGGCTTTCCATCCGGCCGACATGGATCTGCTGAAGCTGAAGTTCCGCCGTGTCCTCGATGGTCAGGATGCGTTCCGAGTTGTCGATGAAGGACGACAGTGCGTTCAATGTGGTGGTCTTACCCGAACCCGTTCCTCCCGAGACGATGATGTTCAGGCGCGTGGCCACGGCCGCCTGAAGATAGGCGGCCATCTCTTCGGAAAAGGCACCGAAACGCACCAGATCGTCGATCCCCAGCTTTTCCTTCTTGAACTTACGGATCGAGACAAGGCTTCCGTCAACCGCGACGGGTGGCACCATCGCGTTGAAACGCGAACCATCCGCGAGGCGGGCGTCGACATAGGGGTTGGATTCGTCCACGCGCCGGCCCACGGCCGACACGATCTTGTCGATGATCCGCAACAGGTGCTTCTCATCCTTGAAAGTGATGTCGGTCAGTTCCAGTTTGCCGCCGCGTTCCACAAAGATCCGCTGCGGGCCGTTCACCAGAATATCGTTGACGCTGTCATCCTTGAGCAATGTCTCAAGCGGGCCAAGACCCTTGACCTCGTCATACAGTTCCTGCGTCAGTTGCGTGCGATCCTCGCGGTTCAGCACGATACCCTTTTCCTCAAGCACTTCTGAAGCGATCGAGGTGATCTCGGCGCGCAGGTCACTTTCAGTGGCGGTGTCCAGCGCGCTGAGGTTCAGGTTGTCCAGCAACGACCGGTGCAGCTCCAGCTTGATCTCGCCCAGACGCTCGCGGCGTTTGCGGTCCCGGTCCATCGCGACGGTCTGCGCCGGAGCAATGGCCTGGGCCCGGCGCATCGATGGGTTGACGGCCTCGACCGGACGCGTGGCGGGTTGCACCAACGGTTTGACCGCCGGATTTGCTGTCTTGGACGGTTGTTCCGTGCCGCCGGGCTTCTTGTAACGCGAAAACATTCAGGGTCCCCCAATATGCGGTTCAGGCCGCTTCCACGTCGCTCTGACCAAGCTGATGCAGCGAAAGCGCCAGTTTCGCGATTTCCTTGCGCAACGGGTTCTTGGCCGCGCTCAGCGCCAGCGGCAGCCCGTGATCGGCCCCCTGCGTGACGGCCTTGCCACCATCGGGCAGCAGCAGGTCGATCGAGATTCCAAGGCTTTCCGCCATCCGCTTGACCCGACTCTTGCCGCTCAGATCCGTGAAGCCGGGCGAGCGATTCAGCGCGAAACGCAGTTTCTGGAATGGCAGATCCTCGGCCTGCAAGGCCCGTTTCAGGCGCAGCGCGTTCTGGGCAGACCGCATGTCCAGTTCCAGCAGCGCGAAATAGATATGTGCGCCGTTCAGAACCGCTTCGGTCCATTGCACCAGCGTGCGCGGCATGTCGATCACCACGTAATCGAAATGCTGGCGTGCCATGGCGATGATCCGGTTGATGTCCTCGGACGTCACAAGATCCAGCGGCAACATGTCCGCAGGTGATGTGAGGACATTCAGCTTCTCCTCGAACGGGATCAGCGCCGCGGTAAAGCTGTCGCCATCCATGGATTCGGTATCCGACAGAAGTTCGAACACGGCTTCGCGGCGGGGCAGGTCCAGAAAGGTCGAGATGGAACCGTATTGCAGGTCCAGATCAAGGATGCAGACGCGCGGGTCGGGCTTGCCCTTCTTGGCGACGTTGCACAGTTCCCAAGCCAGATTCACGGCGAATGTCGTGGCACCCACGCCGCCGGCCAGACCTTGCACAGCCATGACCACACCTTCGCGATCATGCGCCGATTTGCGCGTTGTCGGCCCCGCCTCCGTCGCCGGGGCGGACATGACGGGTGCGGGTTCGGGCTGCCTGATGCGCTGGATCGCGGCCTCAAGCTCGTTTTCCGGCAAGGGGTAGGGGACAAATTCATCGGCACCCTGCCGCAGCAACTGGTGCAGGGACGCAGGGCTGACATCCTCGGCGATCAGGATGACGCGAATGTTGCGGCTGCGGGCCTGATGAATGATTTCGCCCAGAAGGACAAGGTTGTCCTCATCCTCCTGATCCATTGCGATGGCCACGAATTCTAGCGCGTCGGCGTCCGGTTGCGCAAAGAAGGCCAGCGCCTCGCCAAAGCCCAGATCACCCCAGGTCTCACCCAGAACCGCTTCCATGTCCTCGATCAGCAGATCGAAATTCTGAACGTCGCGACTGATCGTGCAAGCCACGATCGGCGCAGGTTCCGGAGAGTGATGCACACTGCTACTCATCTTGCCTCATGTCCTTTGACCTCGGGGGCCGTCGTCTGGCAAGGCAGGCACACTCTGAACCTCTGATGGGTCCATTCCTGTTCCGGCGTCCGACCACCCGTGCCCGGCATGTGCCGGACAAAGCTATCCCATTGAGGTGAAGGTCGCGGAAAATATGGGCAACATTAGGGCCAAAAGATCGTAATTGTACGGTTTCATCGGACGATCAAAGCGGCCTGAAAGGCGGCGGGGCAGGGGCGTCCAACACCTGCCTATGGCCCGAAAGGGCCATGCCGCTGACGCAAGGGCGCAGCCCTGAATGGTGCAGAAAACCGCTGTAAAGCAGGCCCTTCGCCCGACGCCATCCCTGACAGACCGGCGATCGGGCCCGAAACTCTGCGCTTTACTCTGCGGCAGACGGCCCTGTCGAGAAGCCGGTCAACGTGCTGGCCGGCATCGCGCTGTTGACATATTCGCGATAAATGATCTGGGCGTATTTTCCGTCCAGTTCGCCCGCGCGCTTCTCCACCACTCCGGAAACTTCGGTCACCGTCCGGCGGTTGCGGCGCTCGCGGCCCTCGGTCACGATCAACGGCTGACGTTCGCCAAAGGACACAAGTGCCTCCAACCGGGATCGGCTGATGCCCTGCGCCGCCAGGAACGCGACCACCGCCTGCGCGCGGCGCAGCCCAAGGTTCTTGTTATAGGCATCCGAGCCCACCAGATCGGTATGCCCATAGACGCGGAAGCGCACTTCCGGGAACTGGCGGATCCAGTTGGCCTGCTCGCGCAGCGTATCTTGCGCCCCGGCGTCCAGAACGGCCGAGTTGAACGCAAAGTTCACGACTGGAGAGACTTCCTGCGAGAAGCGGCGCGACATGTCGATCAGGAAGCCCTGACGGTTCGTCATCGCCATCGTGTTGTTCATCGTCGCGTTGCCGAACGAGCCGCTGTCTATGGTGCCGCCTGCTTCGCTGTTGAAGTTGCGGTAGATCGGATCAACGCTGGAACAGGCACTTGCTGCCAACACGCTGATGAGTGCGAGGGTCTTGTACATGTTCCGTTGCATCCGATCAGTCCATCACATAGCCATAAGAGCCGTTGAAATCCTGTTTGGCAACCTCTCCTGCAGCACCACGCAGGGCGGGCTGCCCCTCGCGCGCCACACGGCCGAACAGGAACAGGTCACGCTCGGTCGGAGGGCGGATCCGGTCGGTCGGCAGGGCTAGGGCCTCGCCGCGCGTGGGGGTGACCAGATGGGCCGTCACAATGATGACCAGTTCGGACTGCGCACGGCGGAAATCGGCGCTGCGGAACAGGGCCCCCAGAACCGGGATGTCACCCAGCCATGGCACCTGTCCGGCGGTGTCGCGGAAGTCGTCCTGCAACAAACCGGCGACGGCAAAACTTTCGCCATCGCGCAGTTCGACCGTGGTCGATGTTTCGCGGCGCTGGAATGCGTCGATGCGGAAGGCGTTCAGCTCGATACCGTTTGACGGGTCAAGCGACGAGACAGCGGCCATCATCTCGAGGTTGATCAGGTCGCCGTCGACCACGCGCGGCACGAAGTTCAACTCGATCCCGAAGGGTTTGAACTCGACGGTGATGGTGCCACCCTCTTGCGAGATCGGCACAGGATATTCGCCGCCCGCCAGGAACTTCGCTTCCTGACCGGACAAGGCGACCAGGTTGGGTTCCGCCAGCGTCCTCACGACGCCCTTGGTTTCCAGGGCTTCCAGAAGAATTCCCACCTCGACCGCACCGGCGCCAAAGCCCAGCAGCATCGCGCCGTTGTTGGTGTTGACCGGAGGAATGCCGCCACCCAATGCGTTCGTTTGAGCACCCAGGTTGTTGAGCGTGTTGCTGCCGCCCGACAGGCCCAGATCGTTGCTGAAGGCGCTCCCGTTCAGCGCCAGCGATGCGCTCAGCGATTTCGAGACGCTGCGCTGCATTTCCGCGAAACGGACCTTGAGCATCACCTGCTGCACGCCGCCCACCGTCATCAGGTTCGAGACGCGCTCGGGCGCATAGCGTTCAGCAAGATCCAGCGCCCGCTGCAGTTTTTGCGCGCTGGACACCGTGCCTGACAGGACGATGCCGTCATTGGCCGTGCGCACTTCGATCTTTTCGCCAGGCAGGATCTGTCCCAGACGTTCCTTGAATTCACTTACATCCGCGGCCACACGCACGTCGATATTGGTGATCAACTGTCCGCTGGCATCCAGAAGCGTCAGGGTCGTGGTGCCGGGCGATTTGCCCAGCACATAGATGGTGCGCTCTGAAAGCGAGGAAATATCCGCAATTGCAGGGTTTGCGATCGAGAGTTCGGCGAAGGGAACCTCGCTTTCCACCACGACGGCGCGGTTCATGGGCACGGCAAGACTGGCCGAGCGGCCTTCCTGAAGGACGCGCACTGTTTCCGCCTGCACCTTGGGCGCGACCGCAATCTGGCCGAACCCCAGGACCAACCCCACCAGGGCGGCCCCGATAAATCTGTCCGTTTTCATGTGACCTGCCTTTCCGATCACGCCTCAAATCGCGGGTCTTTGGTGCCCACCTTTCGCAGCAGAATGGTTGATTTCCATATTTATTGCAAGAATCAATAGGTTCAGCCGTCTGGCTTATGTGGATAAACAGCAACAGACGCGAAAAAACATGGTCTAGAGCGGGGCAGGCCCATGCGAAAGGGGCGGGCCCTGTCCGGAACCCGCCCCCTTTAGCTGTGTTGCCTTATATAAGAGCCGCATGTGCGGTGGATCGGCCCGGCCTTTGTCAGTTCGTGCAGGGGATCTGCAGTTCGACCACTTCCGCGCCGCGACGGACCCGTGTGGTGCAAACCTGCTCCTGCTCGACTACGACGGCCTCTGCGATCGGTGCGCTCACAAGTCCAAGCAGGCGGCGCTGATCCACCTCGATGGCCTCGGCGATGGTGTCGTCGTTTGCGCCCACAAGCGACAGCGACAGACGGCCCGTGGACTGTGCCTGCGCCAGACCGGCCACCTGATCGGGACGGGCGGCGACAGTCACCGTGCGGGCGATCGCGGCTTCCGCGCTTTCGCCATTGGCGCTCTGGTCCACGGCGATCAGGCGGACATTCGCCTCGATCAGCTTTGTGATCTCGCCACGGCTGCCGCCGCCGATGTCCTGATCCACCGAGCCTGTCCAGTAGATGTCGACCCGGTCACCCGGACGCAGAAAGCCGGACACACCCGAGGCCACGTCGACCTTGATCGCAAAGGCACGCATGCCGCGCTCGATCCGCGAATTCAGCCCCGCATCCTCGCCGGGCAGGCTGATCTTGCTGGCCATGATTGCCTCGTCCTTTTCGATGGTGCGCAGGACATAGCGGGTCGGGTTGCTGGCATTCTCGGGGAAGATTTCGGACAGCGCCAGGAAGCTGCCTTCAGGGATCGCGTCCGACGGCCACTTGACCGCACGCAGATCCTCGGGCGCCAGCGGATCGCCATAGTTCAGGGTCTTTTGCGCGACAAGAACCTCGACCGTGGGAATGATCTGGCTCTGCATGCTCTGGGCCTGGGCCAGCTGCATCTGGTAGGCGTCAAACTGTTTTTTTGCCATCATCACGGCAAAACCAGCCAGTCCGAGACCGGCGATCAGCACAAGGCCAAAAACTGCACGCATCGTGTAACCTTTCCTGTATCCTGTTCACGGGCATCCTGGATGCCGGAAAATGATCTGCGTCTGCCCGTCAGAGTAGTTCTGGAATATGGCCAAATGAGGGAAGCCCTTGGGATTTGGCGTGTCGCGCAGGTTGGCTGCGTCACGTCTTTTAGGGGCGGAGCGACGTCTCGTGCGCCCGTCCATTGGCCTGATGTCAGGCCAACAATGCAGCAACCACCTCAGTCAAGGAATGTGGTCATAAAGCTGCTTGTATTGTCCGCAAGTCCCGTCGCCCCGTCTCGCATCGCGGTGTAGCCTGCTCCACACAAGCCTACGACCAGTGCAGTCAATACTACCCAGTCAACTGTAACTGCGCCTTCGTTTGCGTGGCCAAATCGCGAGAACCAGGCGCGGAGTGTCGAAACTATCATTTTCTCGTCTCCCTCCGGCAAGTGAAACAACAGGAAGACCGTGCCGGAGCGGGTCCATAAATATCGTGAAACAAAAGGCCGCACCCGGCATGGCGGGGGCGGCCAATGACGCGAGTCGAATTGTAATTACATGTTGCCCGGTGCCTGAGTGCCCATAAAATCGTTGGTACGTGAGGTCAGATCACTCGCCCCCGACTCGATCGAGGAGTAGGCCGCGATGGCCAGGCCTACGACGGCTGCGGTCAGCACAACCCAGTCAACGGTCACGGCACCGGATTCGTCTTTGCTGAAGTTCTTGAAGAATTTAACCATTTTGTGTCCCTCCAAAGGATCAGTTGCTCAGTTGCACAACCGCGCCGGTGACTGTCTGGGCTGTCTCTCTCTTGGCCCGTCTCCGTTTCGGTATGAGCAGATATAGCCAGCGGATTGGGGCAACAGTTTGGCCAGATTCGTGCGTTTTATCTTTTTCTGCCTTGACCTCCTAAAATTGGATTAAGTGCCTGTTATTGTTATGTAAAAAACTATCTTTTGATATGATTTCAGGGATCTTGCCAGGCTCGATTGCGGCGGCCTCGCCTCATGCGTGTGCGCGATTCGCACGAGAGGCTGGTCTTGAATCGGTTTTTCTGCGATGCTTCTTGGTAACAATCGAGCGTGATCACCACGATACAGGCAGGCATATCGGCAATGAAGCGGTCCCAGAGAACGGATCGATCGGCGATTCGACGCCGAAACGCCCTTGGGCGGGCCTTCGGCATGGGGGTGATTCTTCTCTCCGGCCTGTTCTGGGGGCCGCAACTGGCGGCGCAGGAGCGGCCCGGCTTCTCGGATTTCACGTTCAAGCGCGTCAAGCCGCCTGCTCCGGGCAGCACAGCACCGCGCATCACCGTTCAGATCGAGCCGCAGCCAGTGGCCGTGGTGCGCCCTGCCACCCCCGATGCCCCTGTGCCCGATGCAGGAGAGGCCATCGGCCGCTATAACTGGTTCTGGGAGACGATCTCGCCCTTGCTGGAGGACAGTGGACCGGGTCGGTTGGAGCCTGCGCTGATCCACATCGCGAATGCGGGCGCAGGACAGCAGATCGCGGCACCGCGCCTGTCAGACCTGTTGGGGATCGCGCGGACGCATCGGGCCGAATTGTTGCTGAACACCGTCGGCACGCGGGTGTCGCCCGCGCTGGTGCTGGCGGTGATCGCGGTGGAATCCAGCGGGAGGGTGGATGCGGTCAGTTCGGCCGGGGCCGTCGGGCTGATGCAGCTGATTCCGGCCACGGCGGATCGGTTCGGTGTGGCGGACAGCCTGAATGCCGGACAGAACATCAAGGGCGGGGTGGCCTATCTGGATTGGCTGCTGGCCGAGTTCGGAGGCGACCCGATCCTTGCGCTGGCCGGGTATAATGCGGGCGAGAATGCCGTGAAGCGGCATGGCGGCGTGCCGCCCTATGCCGAAACGCGCGATTATGTCCCCAAGGTATTGGCCGCATTCGCCGTGGCGCGCAATCTTTGCAAGACGCCACCCATGTTGATCTCGGATGGCTGCGTGTTCAATCTGGGCGAGGGATGACATCTGCCCGCCTTGCGCCTGACGCATCCGTGGCGATTGGATATTTGCAGCAAGAAGAAACGCAAAAGGCCCGCAGCCATGGGGCGGGCCTTTTATGGTCTTGATGTGGCGCGGATTCAGTTGACGATTTTGGCCAAGGTTGCCGCGCGCAGTTCGGCCTCAGACACGCCATCGGCGGTCTCGACGATTTTCAGGCCACCGTCCACCACGTCCAGAACACCCAGATTCGTGATGATGCGGTTGACTACGGCCTTGCCGGTCAGCGGCAAGGTGCATTCCGGCAGCACCTTGCTTTCGCCTGCCTTGTTGGTGTGATCCATCACGACGACCACGCGCTTGACACCCGCGACCAGATCCATCGCGCCGCCCATGCCCTTGACCAGCTTGCCGGGGATCATCCAGTTCGCCAGATCGCCGGTTTCCGACACTTCCATCGCGCCCAGGATCGCCATGGCGATCTTGCCGCCGCGGATCATGCCAAAGGACATGGCGCTGTCGAAGAAGGCCGTCTGCGGCAGTTCGGTGATGGTCTGCTTGCCCGCGTTGATCAGGTCCGCATCCTCTTCGCCCTCAAAGGGGAAGGGACCCATGCCCAGCATGCCGTTTTCTGATTGCAGGGTCACTTCGACGCCTTCGGGAATGTAGTTGCTGACCAGCGTCGGAATCCCGATGCCAAGGTTCACATACCAGCCGTCCTGCAGTTCCTGTGCCGCGCGCGCGGCCATCTGGTTGCGGTCCCAAGGCATTATGCGGTCTCCCTTTTGCGAACCGTGCGCTGTTCGATGCGTTTCTCGTGCTGCCCCTGAATGATGCGATGCACATAGATGCCGGGCAGGTGGATGTGATCCGGGTCGATGCTGCCGGTGGGCACGATCTCTTCGACCTCGACCACGCAGACCTTGCCGCACATGGCGGCGGGCGGGTTGAAGTTGCGCGCGGTCTTGCGGAACACCAGATTGCCGGTCGCATCGGCCTTCCACGCCTTGACGATGGCCAGATCGGCGAAGATTCCGCGTTCCAGCACATAGGTCTCGCCGTCGAAATCCTTCAGTTCCTTGCCCTCGGCAATCACGGTGCCCACGCCGGTCTTGGTGTAGAAACCGGGAATACCCGCACCACCGGCGCGCATACGCTCGGCCAGAGTGCCCTGCGGGTTGAACTCCAGCTCCAGCTCGCCCGACAGATACTGGCGCATGAATTCCGCGTTCTCGCCCACATAGGAGGACAGCATCTTCTTGATCTGGCGGCTTTCCAGCAGCAGACCCAGACCGAACCCATCCACGCCCGCATTGTTCGAGGCCACGGTCAGGTTCTTGACGCCATTGTCGCGGATCGCAGCGATCAGCAGTTCGGGGATGCCGCACAGGCCAAAGCCGCCCGCCGCGATGAACATGCCGTCGAACAGCAGCCCATCCAGCGCCTCGGCAGCCGAGTTGTAGACTTTCTTCATGGATCTCTCCTCGCGTCCTCGTTGCGGCCTTGTTTGCCGCTGGTGATGGCAAGAGTCAATCAATTGCCGCGCCGCAGAGGGCCCCGGACCGGCGCCGGATCAGGTGCCTGTTTTCTTGGCGGGGGCCTTCTTCGCTGCTGTCTTGGCAGGCGCTTTCTTGGTGGCCGGTTTCTTCGCAGCGGCAGATTTCGCCGCAGGTTTAGCCTTGGCCGCCGGCTTTTTGGCAGCAGCCTTCTTGCCGCCGGATTTCGCGGCTTTCTCCGCGATGATCGCCACGGCCTCATCCATGGTCAGCGCAGCGGGATCCGTGTCCTTGGGCAGGGTCGCGTTGATCTTGGCCCATTTGATATAGGGGCCATAACGACCGTCCAGAACCTGCACCGGACCGCCCTCGGTCGGGTGCTCACCCAGTTCGGCCAGCGGTTTGGCGGCGGTGCGGCCGGCCCCCGGCGTGCGTGATGCCTTGGCGGCCAGTTCCTCGACCGCGCGGTTCATGCCGATGGTGAAGACGTCATCCACCTCCTTGATATTGGCATAGACCGCGCCGTGCTTGATATAGGGTCCGTAGCGGCCAATCCCGGCCTCGACCATCACGCCGTCTTCGGGATGCGGCCCGATCTCGCGCGGCAGGTTCAGCAGCATCAATGCCTTGTCGAGGTCCATGTCATCCGGAGACCAGCCCTTGGGCAGGCTGGCGCGGGGCGGTTTCTTGTTTTCGGGCGTGGCCTCGCCGCGCTGGACGTATGGGCCGAAGCGACCCGAGCGCAGGCTGATCTCGTCGCCCTGATCCACGCCCAGAATACGGTCGCCCTGCGCCTCGGCATCGCCGTTCAAGGGGCGTGTATAGCGGCATTCGGGATAGTTGCCGCAGCCGACAAACCCCCCGGTCTTGGAGGTTTTCAGATGCAGTTGCCCCGTCCCGCAGAGCGGGCAGCTGCGCGGGTCCGAGCCATCGGCGCGCGGCGGATAAAGCTGCGGTGCCAGTGCCTCGTCCAGCACATCCAGCACTTCGGTGATGCGCAACTCGGATGTCTCGGCAATGGCGGCTGAAAAATCGCGCCAGAACCGGGCCAGCACATCCTTGTAGTCCATGTCGCCGGCGCTGACTTCGTCAAGCTGGTTTTCCAGATCGGCAGTAAAGTCGTATTCCACATATTTGCGGAAGAAGTTCATCAGGAAGACGGTGACGATCCGCCCCTTATCCTCGGGGAACAGGCGGTTCTTGTCCTTGCGCACATAGTCGCGGTCCTGAATCGTGGTGATCACGCTGGCATAGGTCGAGGGGCGGCCGATGCCCAGTTCTTCCATCCGCTTGACCAGAGTCGCCTCGGTATAGCGCGGCGGGGGTTGCGTGAAATGCTGCTCGGGCGTGATCTCGCGCTTGTCGACCTTTTCGCCCTGCATGATCTGGGGAAGGCGGCGCTCGTCCTCATCGGCGACATCGTCGCGGCCTTCCTCATAAACCTTCAGAAATCCGTCAAACAGCACCACCTGACCCGTGGCGCGCAGTTCCACCTGACCATCGCGGCTGCCGATATCGACCGTCGTGCGCTCGAACCGGGCGGCCTCCATCTGGCAGGCGATCGTGCGCTTCCAGATCAGATCGTAAAGCTTGCGCTGATCGGCATCCGAGATCCGCAGGCTTTCGGCATCGCGCGACATCTCGGTCGGGCGGATGCATTCATGCGCCTCCTGCGCGTTCTTGGCCTTGTTCTTGTACATGCGCGGGCTGGCCGGGACATATTCGGCACCGTAGCGGTCCTTGATCGCGTCGCGCGCGGCCATGACCGCTTCGGGCGCCATGTCGATCCCGTCGGTCCGCATATAGGTGATGTGTCCCGCCTCATAGAGACGCTGCGCCGCGTTCATGCATTGCCGCGCGCCCATGCCGTATTTTCGGCTGGCCTCCTGTTGCAGGGTCGAGGTCATGAACGGGGCCGCAGGATTCCGGCTGGCCGGTTTCGCCTCGACGGATATGACGGTCAGATCGCGCGAGGTGACGGCCTGCACGGCCATTTCGGCCTGCGTCGCGTTCTCAAGATCGTAGCGGTCCAGCTTCTTGCCCGCCAGTTGCGTCAGACGTGCCTCGAACTCCTGACCGCGCGGGGTGACGAGACGGGCCGTAACCGACCAGTATTCGCGGGCGCGGAACGCCTCGATCTCCATCTCACGCTCGACGATCAGCCGCAGGCAGACCGATTGCACGCGGCCCGCGCTGCGCGATCCGGGCAGCTTGCGCCACAGTACGGGCGACAGGTTGAATCCCACCAGATAGTCCAGCGCGCGGCGGGCCAGATAAGCCTCGACCAGCGGGGCATCGACTTGCCGGGGGTGTTTCATCGCTTCGGTCACGGCGGCTTTGGTGATGGCGTTGAAGACCACGCGGCTGACCGGCGTGTCCTTCTTGATGGCCTTGCGCTGGCGCAGGGTCTCCTCAAGATGCCAGCTGATCGCCTCACCCTCGCGGTCGGGGTCGGTCGCAAGGATCAAGGCGTTGTCCTTGGCCAGCGCGTCGGCGATGGCTTTCACATGCTTGCGGCTGTCGACGCCGACCTCCCATGTCATGTCAAAGCCGTTGTCGGTATCGACGGACCCATCCTTGGCGGGCAGATCGCGCACATGTCCATAAGAGGCCAGAACCGTGTAATCGGAGCCCAGATACTTGTTGATTGTCTTGGCCTTGGCCGGGGATTCCACAACAACAACGGGCATCAGACTTCCTTTCGACTCGCTCACGGGCCGCGTCCGGACGGATGCCGGGTGACCATGGCGGCGGACCATGTGGGGTGAAAGGGGGCTTTGTCAATGCGGCGGCGCGGGCAGGGCCCACGGTCTGCGGGTCAAGCAGGCCAGTTCCGGCAGCAGGTTTGCACGCAAGGCTCAGGGTGGTGTGCCGGGGCTTCGGCGATGCGGCACCGTGACGCCAAGGGGCAGGTTTGGCCGAGCTTTGCCGCTATTGGACGCGCGACAGTAGCCCGCCGGGCTGGCGCTGGATGCGCCCTTCCAGTTCCAGCGTGACAAGCGCCGGGGCGACCTGATGGGCGGGACTTTCCAGATCGCGGATCAGCTGATCCTCTGCCAGTGGCGAGGAGCCAAGACGGTCAAGGATCAGGCCATGCAGGGCCGATGTTTCGCGCAGCGAACGGCTGTCGGTCGGCTTTGCCGAGGGCAGGCTGTCCGCAGGGGCCACGGTGTCGCGGGCGATGCGGACAGGGGCGGGCGGTGTCAGCCCTTCGATCACGTCAGCGGCTTGGCGCACCAGCCGGGCCCCGTCGCGGATCAGCATGTTGCAGCCCGACGAGCGCGCATCAAAGGGATGCCCCGGCACCGCCATCACGTCGCGCCCCTGATCCAGCGCGCAGCGAGCGGTGATCAGGCTGCCTGATTTTGTCGCCGCCTCGATCACCAGCACGGCCTGTGCCAGCCCCGAGATGATCCGGTTGCGACGCGGGAAATGGCGGGCCTGCGGGACAAGGCCCATTGGTTGTTCTGATATCCGCAGGCCGCGCTCTGCGATGTCATGGGCCAGGGCCGCGTTTTCCGCCGGGTAGAGCACATCGACGCCCCCTGCCAGCACGGCCAGCGTGCCGGTATCCAGCGTGGCGGCATGGGCAGCCGTGTCGATCCCGCGGGCCAGTCCCGACACGATGACGAACCCTGCCTCGCCCAGATCGCGCGCCAGCGCGCGCGCCATGCGTGTGCCCAGCGACGAGGCATTGCGTGCACCGACCAGCGCCACCATCGGCCGCGAGAGGATGGTGGGATCGCCGATGACCCACAGGATCGGTGGCGCATCCGCGATGTCCTGCAAGGGCAAAGGATAGTCCGCCTCGCCCACGCAGATCATCCTTGCCCCGGCAGCCTGCGCGGCCCTCAGTTCGGCCAGTGCGACTCCGGCGGAGCAGGGGGAATAGTCTTCGACACCTGCGGCACGGGCCACATCGGGCAAAGCCTCCAGCGCGGCGGCGGCATTGCCGTGTTCAGCCATCAGCCGATGGAACGTAGCCGGCCCGACACGCGACGAGCGCAAGAGACGAAGCCATGACACCCGGTCCTCTTCCGTGGTGGGTGGGAGTGGGGGGTGAGTGGAAGAATGGGGTTCCCAGGTCATCACAACTCCGTCTGCTTGCAGAATCAGGTGTAGCCCATGGGTGGTTAACTCCCGGTAAACCGCAAAAAGGAAACGGCCCACCCTTGGGCAGGCCGTGCTGGATGCGTATTCGGGGAAAGAGGAAAAAGCAGGGTCAGGTGGCCGAACCGCCCACGGTCAGCCCGCCGATCATCAGCGTCGGCTGGCCCACGCCGACGGGCACCCATTGGCCCGCCTTGCCGCAATTTCCCATGCCGGGATCAAGCCGCATATCGTTGCCGATGGCGCGGATCTTCTGCAGCGCAGTCGCCCCGTCTCCGATCAGCGTGGCACCCTTGACCGGTGCGCCGATCTTGCCGTTCTGCACGCGATAGGCCTCGGTGCAGCTGAAGACGAACTTGCCGTTGGTGATATCGACCTGCCCGCCACCGAATCCCACCGCATAGATCCCGTCCTTGAGATCCGCGACGATATCGGCGGGATCGCTGTCGCCACCCAGCATATAGGTGTTGGTCATGCGCGGCATCGGTGCATGGGCATAGCTTTCACGCCGCCCGTTGCCCGTGGGCGCCACCCCCATCAGCCGCGCGTTCTGGCGGTCCTGCATGTAGCCGACCAGAATACCGTCCTCGATCAGCACGTTCTTGCCCGAAGGCGTGCCCTCGTCATCAATGCTGATCGACCCGCGCCGGTCCGGGATGGTGCCGTCATCCAGCACGGTCACACCTGCCGCGGCGATGCGCTGGCCCATGAGGCCGGCAAAGGCGGACGTTCCCTTGCGGTTGAAGTCGCCCTCAAGCCCGTGCCCGATCGCCTCGTGCAGCAGGATACCGGGCCAGCCGGGGCCAAGCACCACGTCCATGACGCCTGCAGGCGCCGGCACGGCGTCCAGGTTCACGGTGGCGATCCGCAGCGCCTCACGCGTTTTGGCCTGCCAGTCGGCAGGGTCCAGCAAACCGTCCAGTCCCACGCGCCCGCCGCCACCCGCCGTGCCGCTTTCGCGGCGGCCATCCTGATCCACGATGACGCTCACGTTGACCCGCGTCATGGGGCGGATGTCGCGCAGATGCACCCCATCCGGGCGCAGGATCTCGACCTCCTGGATCGAGGCGGCGATGGTCGCGCTGACCTGCACCACGCGGGGATCAAGGCTGCGGGCGAAGGCGTCGATCTCGCGCAGAGTCTCAAGCTTCACCGGAAAGCTGATACCTGCAATGGGATCCGCGTCCGTATAAAGACGGCGATTGGTGGCGCGCGGGGCCTCGGCCCATGTGCCGCCACCATCGCCCACGGCCAGACGTGCCGTTCCCATCGCACGGCGCAACGCCGCTTCGGAAATTTCCGAGGAATGGGCGTATCCCGTCACCTCGCCGCGCACGGCGCGCAGACCGAATCCCTCCGAGGCGTCATAGCTGGCGGTCTTGATGCGCCCATCATCGAATACAAGCGATTCCGAGCGGCGCCGCTCAAAGAAAAGCTCGCCGTCATCGGCACCCGCTGTCGCTTCGCGCAGCAGGGCAAGGGCGGTGTCGAGGGACATAAGGTCTTCAAGAGGGCGGAAATCACGATCTGACATTGGGGGCTTTCTGGTCTTTCGCAGCGCGCGCGGTTGATCTAAATCAAATTCGCGTCTGTTTGCCGCAAGGGTCATTATTGTTTTGTCTGTCAGAATATGGTTTCACGCGACGACAAAACAACGGGATTCTATGGCATACACCGCAGAAGACCGATGACGACCCAGAAATACCGCAACCGATCAGGGTGACCCATGCGACAACTTACAAGCCTGCTGGCGCTTTTCCCCGCCTTTCTTGCCGTTCCCGCCAGCGCGCAGGAGGCCTTGCAGATCATCGGCGCGCCGAAACCGGGTGGCATCGGCTTCCAGCCGGCAGCAACCGAACTGGCCCGCGACCTGCAATGGCTGGACGGCATGGTGCTGGTGATCATCACCGCGATCACGCTCTTTGTCTGCGCCCTGCTGGCCATCGTGATCATGCGCTACAACCGCAAGGCCAACCCGGTGCCCGGCACCTTCACCCATAACTCGCCCATCGAGGTTGCCTGGACCGTGGTGCCGATCGTGATTCTGATCTTCATCGGTGCCTTCTCGCTGCCGATCCTGTTCAAGCAGCAGGAGATCCCTGTCGGCGACATCAATATCAAGGTGACCGGCTATCAGTGGTACTGGGGCTATGAATACACCGACCACGAGTTCGGCTTTGAAAGCTTCATGCTGAGCCGCGACCAGCTTGAAGAATATGGCTACAGCCAGGATGAATACCTGCTGGCCACCGATACCGCCGTCGTCGTGCCCGTGGGCAAGACCGTGGTGATGCAGGTGACGGCCGCTGACGTGATCCACAGCTGGACGATCCCCGCCTTCGGCGTGAAGCAGGACGGCATCCCTGGTCGTCTGGCACAGCTCTGGTTCTCGGCCGAGAAGGAAGGCGTCTATTTCGGGCAGTGTTCGGAACTGTGCGGCAAGGACCATGCCTATATGCCGATCACCGTGAAAGTGGTCAGCGAAGAGGCTTATGAGGCCTGGCTTGACGGCGCGATCGAGGAATATGGCGGCACCCCGCGCGAGGTTCAGGTTTCGCAACTGGCGGCCGAGTGACGCAGACCCGAAGGGCGGGATATTCCCGCCCTCAGGACCGCAAGGGGCCATATGGCTCCTTTGCCAGAGTTGACCCGAAACGGGAAAAGACATGACCGACGCAAGCATCAACACCCACACTCTCGAGACTGAGGCCAGCTTCGGCGACTATGTCGCGCTGCTGAAGCCGCGGGTGATGTCGCTTGTCGTGTTCACCGCACTCGTTGGCCTGTTGGCCGCTCCGGTCGGTGTGCATCCAATGATCGGTTTTGCCTCGATCCTGTTCATCGCGGTGGGGGCAGGGGCCTCGGGCGCGTTGAACATGTGGTGGGATGCCGATATCGACGCGGTGATGAAGCGCACCGCCAAGCGGCCCGTGCCTGCGGGCAAGGTCGCCCCCGGTGAGGCGCTGGCCGTCGGCGTGGCCCTGTCCGGCTTTGCCGTGGTGATGCTGGCGCTGGCCTCCAACCTGGTGGCCGCCGGCTTGCTGGCCTTCACGATCCTCTTCTATGCCGTCGTCTACACGATGTGGCTGAAGCGCTGGACCCCGCAGAACATCGTCATCGGCGGTGCGGCGGGGGCTTTCCCCCCGATGATCGGCTGGGCGGTGGCGACCGGCGGGATCGGCCTTGAATCCGTGCTGATGTTCCTCTTGATCTTCATGTGGACCCCGCCGCATTTCTGGGCGCTGGCGCTTTTCATGAACGCGGATTACGAAAAGGCGGGCGTGCCGATGCTGACGGTCACCCATGGCCGCCGCGTGACCCGCAACCATATCCTCGCCTATACTGTCCTGCTGGCGCCGCTTGCCGTGGGCACGGCGTTCACCTCCATCGGTGGCCCGGTCTATCTGGCGGTGTCGCTGGTGCTGAACGGACTGTTCCTGCTGGGCGCATGGCGCATCTGGCGGCGTGACGAGGACGTGTCGCAGGCCGACAAGTACAAGGTCGAGAAGTCTTTCTTCGGTCTGTCGCTGCTGTATCTCTTCCTGCATTTCGGCGCGATCCTGCTGGAAGCCGCGCTGCGTCCCTATGGCCTGGGAGGCTGGGGATGAGCTTTCGCGCCACCCATGAGTTGCATCGCCGCCGCGCCGGACGAAACATCGGTCTGGCACTGGTTCTGCTGGCCTTCATTGCCATCGTTTTCGGCCTGACCGTGGTCAAGGTGACCAGCGGCGATCCGATGCAGGCCTTTGATCATGTGTCACGCCCGGAAATGGCGACCGGCGGCACTGCGGTTCAAGGAGACTGACATGGCACTGTCCCCCAAATCCAAAACTGTGGCCCAGACGCTTGGCCTTGTGGTCGTGATGGGCAGCCTCGCATGGGCTTCGGTGCCCTTCTATGACTGGTTTTGCCGCGTCACTGGCTTTGGCGGCACCACCAGCGTGTCCGAGGTCGCGCCGCAAGACGTGCTGGAGCAGACCATCATCGTGCGCTTCGACGCTTCGAAGGACCGCGACATGCAGTGGGAATTCAAGCCGGTCGAACGCCAGATGGAGATACGCATCGGCGAAACGGGTCTGGCCTTCTATGAGGCTTATAACCCCACTGACCGTGTCATCGCGGGCACCGCGACCTACAATGTCACCCCCTATGAAGCGGGCGGCTTTTTCAGCAAGATCCAGTGTTTCTGCTTTGAACAGCAGGTGCTGCAACCCGGCGAGCGGGTCATGATGCCGGTGACCTTCTACGTCGATCCCGAGATCGTGACGGATCGGGACGGGCAGCACGTCAAACAGATCACACTGTCCTACACTTTCTACGAAACCGAATTGCCCGAGGAGCAGGCAGCGCTTGACGCCGCCGCCACGGACGCGGATACCACCCTGAACTAAGAAGCCTTCCAACGAGGGAAACAAGATGGCGCACGAGAAAAATCACGATTACCACATTCTGGCCCCGTCACTTTGGCCCTTCATGGGTGCAGTTGCGGCCTTTGTCATGCTCTACGGGGCGGTGCTGTGGATGTCCCAGGGGATGCCCTGGATGTTCCTTGCCGGTCTTGTCGGCGTTCTCTACGTCATGTTCGGCTGGTGGGCCGATGTCGTAGCGGAAAGCCAGGTAGGCGATCACACCCCCGTGGTGCGGATCGGCCTGCGCTATGGCTTCATCCTGTTCATCATGTCCGAAGTGATGTTCTTCGCGGCCTGGTTCTGGAGCTTCTTCAAGCATGCCATGTATCCGATGGGCCCGCTCAGCCCCGCCGTGGATGGCGTCTGGCCGCCCGCCGGGATCGAGACCTTCGACCCTTGGCATCTGCCGCTGATCAACACGCTGATCCTGCTGTGCTCGGGTGCCGCCGCCACATGGGCGCACCATGCGCTGGTGCATGAGAACAACCGCGAGGACATGAAATGGGGCCTGATCATCGCGATCGCCCTGGGCGTGATCTTCACCGGCTTCCAGGCCTATGAATACAGCCACGCGGCCTTTGGCTTTGCCGGCAACATCTATGGCGCGAACTTCTTCATGGCGACGGGCTTCCACGGCTTTCATGTGATCATCGGCACGATCTTCCTGTTCGTCTGCCTGATCCGCCTGCAGCGCGGCCATTTCAGTCAGGAAAAACACGTCGGCTTCGAGGCAGCAGCCTGGTACTGGCACTTCGTGGATGTGGTCTGGCTGTTCCTGTTCGCGGCCGTCTATGTCTGGGGCGGCTGATCCCGCTGGCCGGTGGCCCGCTGCGCTTTAGCGGTTGAAATCCGGCTGACAAACCGAAAGAAAGCAAAGCGCGCGGCTCCCGCGCGCTTTCCACGTTCAAAGGGCTTGCCCATACGATGCGTCTTCTTCTTCCCCTGATCTTCGGACTGCTCGGCACTGTCGTGCTGGTGGGCCTTGGCATCTGGCAGATTCACCGCCTTGAGTGGAAAGAGGCGATCCTTGCCGATATCGACGCGCGCATCACCGCCGCCCCCGTGGCCTTGCCCGTGCAGCCCGACCCGCAGGCCGACCGCTACCTGCCGGTCTCGGTCACCGGACAGTTGCAGGACCCTGCAATCCGGGTGCTGGTCAGCCAGAAGCAGGTTGGCGCGGGCTATCGCATCATCCGCCCGATGGACGTCGAGGGGCGTCGCATCATGGTCGATCTGGGCTTCCTGCCGATCCAGTCTCCCACCCCTGCCAATACGGCAGACCCGGTCACCGTGCAGGGCAATCTGCACTGGCCGGATGAGGTGGACAGCTACACCCCCGCACCCGATCTGGGGGCCGATATCTGGTTCGCCCGTGATCTGCCGCGCATGGCGGACCATCTGGGCACCGAACCCGTTTTGGTCGTTGCCCGCGCCACGTCGCTGCCGGACAGCGCCCTGTCGCCCCTGCCGGTGGACACGTCGGGCATCCCGAACGATCATCTGGGCTATGCCGTCACGTGGTTCGGTCTGGCCATCGTCTGGGTGGTGATGACCGGCTTCTTCCTGTGGCGCATCCGCAAACCCGCGAAAGGCTGAAACAGTGCAGTATATCTCGACCCGTGGCACCGCGCCCGTTCTGACCTTCGAGCAGGCGATGCTGACCGGCCTTGCCCGCGATGGGGGGCTTTACCTCCCGCAATCCATTCCGGTCATGAGCACGGCCGATATCCGCGCGCTGGCTGGCCTGTCCTATGAGGACGCCGCCTTCCGCATCATGCGCCCCTATATCGGCGACACTTTCACCGATACCGAATTCGAAGGCATCATCGCCCGCGCCTATGCAGGCTTCGGCCACGCCGCCCGCGCGCCCTTGGTGCAACTGGATAGCAACCATCATTTGCTCGAACTGTTCCACGGCCCCACGCTGGCCTTCAAGGATTTCGCCATGCAGCTGATCGGTCAGCTGTTTCAGGCGGCCTTGGGTCGCTCTGGCGACCGCGTGACCATCGTTGGGGCCACCAGTGGCGATACCGGCTCGGCGGCGATCGAGGCGTTCCGGGGGCTGGACGCCGTGGATGTGTTCATCCTCTACCCCCACGGACGCGTCTCCGAAGTGCAGCGCCGCCAGATGACCACGCCGGTTGAGGCGAATGTCCATGCCCTCGCCATCGACGGCCATTTTGACGATGCGCAGGCGCGTGTGAAGGATATGTTCAACGATTTCGCCTTCCGCGACGGGGTGCGCCTTGCCGGCGTCAACTCGATCAACTGGGCGCGTGTGCTGGCGCAGGTGGTCTATTACTTCACCTCCGCCGTCAGCCTTGGCGCGCCTGACCGCAAGGTCAGCTTCACCGTGCCCACGGGAAATTTCGGGGATATCTTCGCGGGCTACATCGCCAAGCGCATGGGCCTGCCCATCGACCGGCTGGTCGTGGCCACCAACCATAACGACATCCTGCACCGCTGCCTGTCGGGGGGCGAATACCGCCCCGACGGGGTGATCCCCTCGATCAGCCCCTCGATGGATATTCAGGTCAGCTCGAATTTCGAACGCGCGCTGTTCTACGCCTATAACCAGGATGGTGCCGCCGTGGCCCAACTGATGGACGAACTGAAGGCAGGTGGCTTCACCGTCTCCCAAGGCGCGATGCAAGCCCTGCGCGAGGCGTTCGACTCGGGGCGCTGTGGCGAGGATGAGACCAGCGCCACAATAGGCCGCACCCTGAAAACTACGGGTGAATTGCTCTGCCCCCACACGGCCGTCGGCGTGCATGTGGCCGAGGCTTTGCGTGATTCTTCTGTGCCCATGATCACGCTGGCCACCGCCCATCCCGCGAAATTCCCCGATGCGGTCGAGGCGGCGACGGCTGTGCGCCCGCCCTTGCCGCCACGCATGGCCGATCTCTACGACCGGCCCGAGCGTGTCACCCGGATTGGCAACGACCTTGCCGCCATCGAATCCCTGATCAGAGAGCGTATCTCCAATTGACCGTCCGTACCCATACTCTTGAAAACGGCCTGCGTATCGTCACAGAACGGATGGACGGGCTGCAATCCGCCGCCATCGGCATCTGGGTGCTGTCCGGCGGGCGGCATGAACGCCCCGAACAGAACGGCATCGCCCATTTTCTGGAACATATGGCCTTCAAGGGCACAAAGCGCCGCTCGGCGCTGGAAATCGCCGAGGTGATCGAGGATGTGGGCGGCTACATCAACGCCTATACCTCGCGCGAGGCGACCGCCTATTACGCCCGCGTGCTTGAGGCCGATGTGCCGCTGGCGCTGGATGTGGTGTCCGATATCGTGTTGAATCCGGTGTTCGACCCCGGCGAGATCGAGGTGGAACGCGGCGTGATCCTGCAGGAAATCGGGCAGGCGCTGGATACGCCCGATGACGTGATCTTCGACTGGCTGCAGGAGAAGTCCTATCCCGATCAACCCCTTGGCCGCACCATCCTTGGTGCGACCGAGCGTATCCGCGCCTTCAACCGCGCCGACCTGCAAGGCTTCGTGGCCGAACATTACAGCCCCGCGAACATGATCCTGTCCGCGGCAGGCGCGGTGGATCACGACAAGATCGTGGCCGAGGCCGAGGCGATCTTTGGCCATCTGCCCAAGGGCAGGCTGCATCACCCGACACCCGCGCATTTCGTGGGTGGCGAACACCGTGTCGAGAAGCAGTTGGAACAGGCGCATTTCGCGCTGGCGTTCGAAAGCCCCGATTACACTGATCCCGCGATTTATACGGCGCAGATCTATGCCTCTGCCCTGGGCGGCGGCATGTCGAGCCGCCTGTTTCAGGAGGTGCGTGAAAAACGTGGCCTGTGCTACACGATCTTCGCGCAGGCGGGGGCGCATGCCGATACGGGCATGATGACGATCTATGCCGGCACTTCGGCCGAGGATCTGGGCGATCTGACCACGATCACGCTGGACGAGATGAAACGCGCCGCTGACGACATGACCGAGGCCGAAGTCGCCCGCGCCCGCGCCCAGATGAAAGCCGGGCTTCTGATGGGGCTGGAAAGCCCGTCGAACCGGGCCGAACGTCTGGCGCGCCAGATGCAGGTCTGGGGCCGCATCCCGCCCCTGTCCGAGGTGGTGGACCATATCGACGCCGTCACGGTCGAGGATGTCCGCGCCATGGCCGCCCATATGATCGCCAATGCCCCCTCTGCGCTGGCGCTCTATGGCCCGATCTCGACCGCCCCCGACTGGCAGACTCTTCAGGACAGGCGCGTGGCCTGATGCTGCTGGGCCGACGGAAAGTCCGTATCGAAACCGAGCGGCTGACCCTGCGCCCGCCCGCTCATGCCGATTTCCGCGATTGGGCCAGCCTGCGCCGCGACAGCGAAGGTTTCCTGACCCGGTGGGAGCCGACATGGGCCCCCGACCATCTGTCGCGCAAGGCCTTTACCAACCGCGTCTACTGGGCGCAGCGCTCGATCAGCAACGGCTCGGCCCTGCCGCTTTTCCTGATCCGGCGCGAGGACAGTTCGCTTCTGGGCGCGATCACGCTGGACAACATCCGCCGCGGCCCCGCACAGGCCGGCACGCTGGGCTACTGGATCGGCGAAAGCCATGCCCGGCAGGGCTATATGCGCGAGGCGATCGAGGCGATGGTGCATCACGCCTTCCACCGCCTTGACCTCAGCCGGATCGAAGCGGCCTGCCTGCCCGAAAACGCCCCCTCGCGCGGCCTGCTGGAAAAATGCGGCTTCAAATACGAGGGCGTGGCGCAAAGCTATCTGCAAATCGGCGGGCGCTGGCGCACCCATGTCCTCTACTCCGCGCTGCGGATGGACCGCCGCGGTCGCACCGACGTGGGCTGACGCTCTGCCCAATCCGGCGGCATCACAAGGGGCGCGGTGTGGTTTTCGGATATTTTTGGCAAGAAGAAACGGCAAGGTGAGGTGACAGGCGACGCGGCCGCGCTATCCTGATCACCAGGAGGACCTGCCATGATCCGTCACATGCCCGTTCTTGCCCTTGCAGTCTCGCTCATCGCCGCCCCCGCGCAGGCGCAGGATCGCATCCCCAGCCATTGTATCGCGGTCGCTGATGCCGCCCCCGGTCTGGAATACCTGCATCAGGCCAGCTTCCGCGACCCGCTGCCCGCCGATACCGTGCGGATCAATTACATCGACCATGCCTCGTTCCTGATCCAGACCACGGGCGGGCTGAACGCGGTCACGGATTTCACGGGCTTCATCGGCAATGTCGATCTGATCCCCGATATCGTGACGATGAACCACGCCCATTCGACCCATTGGACATCGGCACCAGACCCGGCCATTCCCCATGTCCTGCGCGGCTGGGGTGAGGTCTTCGGGGAAGGGGTCGATCATTATCTGGATCTGGGCGAGATGCTGGTGCGCAACGTGCCCACCGACATCAGGTCCTTCCGCGGGGTCGAGGCTCGGGGCAATTCCATCTTCATTTTTGAAGTGGCGGGCCTGTGCATCGGGCATCTGGGCCATCTGCATCAGGAACCCAGCCCCGAACAATATGCCGCCATCGGTCGGCTCGACGTGGTCATGGCGCCGGTGGACGGCGGCCTGACGCTGGACCTGCCGACGATGATGCGGGTGGTGGGACGGCTAAGCTCCTCGGTGGTGATCCCGATGCACTGGTTCGGCGATGGCACGCTGCGCGCCTTTGTGGACGGGATGAGAACGCAGTTCGCCGTGATCGACGCAGGCGAGAGCAGCCTCGAGCTGTCCCTGGCCAACCTGCCGCGCCAGCCCACGATTGTTGTGCTTCGCCCGCAGCTTTTGCAGGACGCGGACTAGTCGCTCTGGACGGCGGCGGGCGGCGTGATAGAACCTTGTTCATGACGCTGAACCCCGCCACACCCGACCTCGCCCGCGCCTTGCGCGATCATCTGCCCGACCGCGCCTTCCGCGAGGTGACACCCGCCTATCTGGAAGAACCGCGCGGCCGCTGGGCTGGCCATGCCGGGCTGATCGTCGCGCCTGAAACGGTGGAACAAGTCGCTGCCGTGCTGCGCGCCTGCACCGCCGCCCGCGTCGGTGTTCTGCCCTATGGCGGGGGCACCGGGTTGGTCGGCGGGCAGATCATGCCCGACGGGCCCGCGCCGCTGCTCCTGTCGCTGGAGCGGATGACGGCGATCCGCGCGGTTTACCCCGAAGAGAACGTGATGGTGGTCGAGGCAGGGGCTATCCTGTCGGATATCCACGATGCGGCGACGGCGGTGGACCGGCTTTTCCCGCTCAGCATCGCGGCCAAGGGCTCGGCCCGGATCGGCGGCAACCTTGCCACCAATGCGGGCGGCGTCAATGTGCTGCGCTATGGCAATGCGCGCGACCTCTGTCTGGGGGTCGAGGTGGTGCTGGCCGATGGCCGCATCTGGAACGGCCTGTCGCGCCTGCGCAAGGACAATACCGGCTATGACCTGCGCCATCTGATGATCGGGTCCGAGGGCACGCTGGGCGTGATCACGGCGGCCAGCCTCAAACTGGTGCCGCGTCCCGCGGGCGAGGGAACGGCGCTGATGGTGGTCGAAAGCCCCGCCGCCGCCCTGACGCTGTTGTCCATGGCGCGCGACCTGATGGGCGAGGGGGTCAGCGCCTTCGAGTTGATGCATGCCAATGGCCTGCATTTCCTGACCGAGACCCTGCCCGATATCCGCCAACCCTTCGCCGAGACCCCCGACTGGTTCGTGCTGATCGACGTGGGGCTTGCCCATGGCCTCGATCCCGCCACGGCACTCGAAACCCTGTTCGAACGCGGGGCAGAAGCCGGTCTGGTCAGTGACGGCATGATCGCCCAATCCGAAACGCAGAGGCATCAGTTCTGGGAAGTGCGCGAACAGATCCCCGAGGCGAACCGCCGCGTCGGCGCCGTCTCAAGTCACGATATCTCGCTGCCTCTTGGGCTGGTGGCCGAATTCATCCGCCGCGCCGATGGTCTGATCGCCGGGATTGGTGATTTCCGCATCAATTGCTTCGGTCATCTGGGCGATGGCAACCTGCATTACAACGTCTTTCCCTTGCCCGGAAAATCGCGCGCCGACCATCTGGATGTCCGCGATCATGTGAAACATGTGCTGCACGATCTGGTGTATGAGATGGGCGGCTCGGTCAGCGCCGAACACGGGATCGGGCGGCTCAAGATCGACGATCTGGAACGCTATGGCGATCCGGTCAAGCTCGAGATGATGCGCGCCATCAAGGCGACCCTGGACCCGTCGGGTATCCTCAACCCCGGCGCGGTGCTGCGCCGCGCCTGAGTTTCTTCTTGCTGCATACATCCTCGGGGGGAGACGTTCAGCACAGCTGAACGGCGGGGGGGCAGACAGCCCCCCATCACCCTCAGCCCCGGGTCACAGCCCTTCGAAGGCGCACAGGGCGTGCACCTCCATCCCCATCGCCTCAAGCCGCTTGCGCCCGCCCAGATCGGGCAGGTCGATGATGAAGGCGCAGCCCGCGATCACCCCGCCCAGCCGCTCGACCAGCCGGATACCCGCCTCGGCGGTGCCACCGGTGGCCAGCAGATCATCCACGACCAGAACCGTTTGTCCGGCGCGGATGGCGTCGTCATGGATCTCGACAATCGCCTCGCCATATTCCAGCTTGTAATCTTGGCTGATCGTGGTGCCCGGCAGCTTGCCCTTCTTGCGGATCGGCACAAAGCCCGTGCCCAGTTGATGCGCGATGGCCCCGCCCAGAATGAAGCCCCTTGCTTCCAGACCCACGACCACGTCGATGCGCTGCCCGGCATAGGGGTGCAGCATCTGGTCCACGGCCATGCGGAACCCGCGCGGATCGGCAAAGAGCGTGGTCACGTCGCGGAACAGGATGCCCTCATGCGGGAAATCGACGATGGTGCGGATGTAATCCTTGACGGTTTTCATGATGGCTCCGTGTTGCGCGAACGTGGTCTCTAAGCAATCTCAGAAAAAGTTGACAGACTTTTTCGGTTCCACAGTGCGACCACCATCTAAAGCACACGCCCCGCCACGGCATCAAGCCGCGCAATCAGCGCGGGGTCACGCTTGTCCGGGGCCGTCATGATCGCGTGCTCCAGCGCGCGGTCGCAGCCATGCGGGCAGGGCGCGCGGTCCGCCCCAACCAAGGCAGGCAGCCCCGCCACCAAAGCGCGGGCATGGGCAGCATTGCCGCCCAGCGTGGCGATGACCTGCGCCACATCCACCTGATCATGATCCGGGTGCCAGCAATCGTAATCCGTGACCATGGCCACGCTGGCATAGCAAAGCTCCGCCTCACGGGCCAGTTTTGCCTCGGGCATGTTGGTCATGCCGATCACGTCGCAGCCCCAGACCTCGCGGTACAGCCGCGATTCGGCTAATGTCGAGAACTGCGGCCCTTCCATCGCCAGATAGGTGCCACCCTCATGCACAGTCACCCCAGCGTCGCGGGCCGCTTGCGCGCAAGCGGCCGACAGTCGCGGACAAGTGGGATGGGCAAGGCTTACATGCGCCACGCAACCCGATCCGAAAAAGCTGGAGGCGCGCCCCCTTGTGCGGTCGATGAACTGATCCACGATCACGAAATCGCCCGGAGCCATCTCCTCGCGGAAGGAGCCGCAGGCGCTGACGCTGATCACATCGGTCACGCCCAGCCGTTTCAGCGCGTCGATATTGGCGCGGTAGGGCACGTCCGAGGGCGCATGCACATGCCCGCGCCCGTGACGCGGCAGGAACGCCATCGGCACGCCATCCAGCACGCCTGTCAGGATCTGGTCTGACGGCTCACCCCAGGGCGTGCTGACGCTCACCCATTCCGGGTTCTGCAAACTGTCCAGCTGATAGAGGCCAGAGCCCCCGATGATCCCGATCTTCGTCTGCATGGGGTGGTCGCCCTGTGATTGCCCTTTGTCGCCCGCAGGTTAGTCCAGACGGCACAGGCTGCAAGCGGTGATTGCGCCCGTGATCAGTCGTCGGGCCGCGTCAGGGCGAAAAGTTCGGTGATCACCGCGTAATCGCGGTATCCCAGCCGCGACAGCGGGCGGAAGGTGGTCACATCGAACACCCCGTCGACAAGACAATCGTCGCGCATGTGCACGCCCGTCACCTCGCCCAGAACAAGGCTGTTGCCCTCGCCCTCCAGCTGAACGATCTGGGTCAGGCGACATTCCAGCGCCGCAGGCGCACCCGCCACCCGGGCGCAGGCAATGGTTTCACACTCCACCCGCGTCAGTCCGGCATGATCGAACTCGGACTGGGCCGCAGGCAGCGTCTTGGACGAGGCGTTCATGGCATCGCGCATGGCGAATTCCACGATGTTCACGCAGAACACGCCAGTCTCGATGATATTGGCGACCGAATCCTTGGTCCCATCCCGGTCGGCCTTGGTCCCGGTCGAGGCGAACATGACCTGCGGCGGGGTATAGGCCACCGCGTTGAAAAAGGAATAGGGGGCCAGATTGTCCACCCCGTCCTTGCCCCGCGACGAGATCCACCCGATCGGGCGCGGTGTCACGATGGCGTTGAACGGGTTGTGCGGCAGGCCGTGGCCATCCTTGGGCTGGTAGAACATCAGGTCCCTCGTTTCTGTCACGCCACAGGCGCTTGTGGTTTGTGCCTGACCTAGCGCCATGCTAGGGGCGTTTCCACCTGAAACTTGATTTGACGCGCGAGGACTGGCGAAGGTGTTCCAATTGTCCGAGGAAACCGCCGCCGATTGGTGGGAGGTCGAGGCGCTCTATGACCTGTGTTTCGCGCCGGGGCGCGAGGCGCTGTCCTCCTACCGTCTGCGCGACAATATCCCCCCCGTGCCGGGCCTCTCGCTGGTGGCGCGGGACCGTGAAGGTATTCTGGCTGGGGCGATCCGCTATTGGCCCGTCCGCGTGGGCGATGTGCCCGCGCTGCTCTTGGGGCCCGTGGCCGTGCATCCTACCCGGCAGGGCGAGGGGTTGGGGGCGCTGCTGATCCAGCACAGTCTGGAGCGGGCGCGCGACGCCGGCTGGCAGCGGGTGATGCTGGTGGGCGACGCGCCCTATTACAACCGCTTCGATTTCTGGAAGCTGGACGGCGTCGAGATGCCTCCGCCCACCAACCCGGACCGCGTTCTGGGCCATGAACTGGTGGACGGCGCATGGCAGGGGATCACCGGCCGCGTGGTGCGCTGGACGGATTGACCTGCACCTTGCCGCTTGAATGGCAGCCCGTGGTATCCAATCTATGCAATAGCAAAGCATGGAGAAGCCGATGACCACGAACACCCTGATCCCCGTCGATGTCGAGGCGGAACTGGACCGGCTGGCGCAACGCTATGCGGCGGCGGGCGGCATGGGGATTCAGGTGCTGAACCTGATCGGCGGACGCGCGGAATCGCTTCTGGACCGCTTGCCTGCCTCGGTGCGCGACCGGCTGGGCGAGGGGACCGAGGCCGCGCTGCACTGGGCAATGCGCGCCGCGCAAAGCTCGCGCGGCTTGGTCGGCGATCAACCCGGCTGGATGAACACGGCAGTCACCACGGCGATGGGGGCCGCGGGCGGTTTTGGCGGATTGCCTTCGGCCATGGCGGAACTGCCGATCACCACGACGATCCTGCTGCGGTCGATTCAAGGCGTGGCCGCGGAACACGGCTTCGACCCTGCGGCCGCCAATGTGCAATTCGATTGTATCGAGGTTTTTGCCGCAGCCGGACCCTTGGCCCGCGATGACGGGGCGGATCTGGCCTTTATCTCGACGCGGCTGACGGTGACGGGGCCTGTGCTGCATGGGCTGATCGCCCGCGTGGCTCCGCGTCTGGCCACGGTGATGGGGCAGAAGCTGGCCGCGCAGACCGTGCCCTTGCTGGGCGCGGTGGCAGGGGCCGCCACGAACTACGCCTATACAAGCTATTATCAGGAAATCGCCCATGTGCATTTCGGTCTGCGCAAGCTGGCGATTGACGGGGATGTGCCGCAGGCGGAACTGGCCCAGCGGTTGCGCGACAAGGTGACCCGTTTGCCGGCGCGGCGCGGCTGACCTTATCGGCGCTTGCCCTGCGCGCGCCTCTGCGGAACAGTGGCGGCAGGCAGCAGGAGGAGCGAAGGATGGAGATCACGGCAAACGGAACCCGGCCCACAGGGCGGGGCGAGGCGGAATACTTCACCGGCGATGTGGCGATGGAGCCTGTCATCACCGCCCCTGATCCGGCGCGGTTGCGGGCTGTCCGCGTCACCTTTGCACCCGGCGCGCGCACGGCATGGCATACGCATCCCTTGGGACAGACCCTTCTGGTCATGTCCGGGCTGGGGCTGGCGCAAAGCTGGGGCGGCCCTGTTCGCGTGATCCGTCCCGGCGACACCGTCTGGTTCGCCCCCGGAGAGAAACACTGGCATGGGGCCGCCCCTGCCAATGCCATGACCCATCTGGCCATGCAGGAGGCGCTGGACGGCTCCGCCGTCACATGGCTGGAGCAGGTAAGCGATGAGGACTACACCCGCCCGGCTGAAGGCTGAACCTGCGTGCTGCGGGTCGGGCTGATCGGGCACGGGGCCATCGCGCAATATGTGGCGCGGGGGATGGGGGCGATAGATGCGGTGCTGGCGCTCGCGCTGATCCGACCAGGGCGCGCGGCGGCGGCGCGGGCGGCCTTGGGTGATATCAGATGCGTCGAGGGCCTTGATGGCGATCTGCCCGACATCATGGTGGATTGTGCCGGGCATGCCGGGCTGGCGCAGCATGGGGCACAGGTGCTGCGGGCCGGGGTGCCGCTGGTCACGGTCTCGCTGGGGGCGCTGGCCGACGCGGCGCTGGAGACAGAGCTGACCACCGCTGCCCGCGATGGCGATACCCGTTTGATCCTGTGCAGCGGCGCCATCGGCGGGCTGGACGCGCTGCGCGCGGCGCGGATGGGGGGGCTTACCCAAGTGACCTATGAGGGGCGCAAGCCCCCCGCAGGCTGGGCCGGGTCGCGGGCCGAGGATGTGCTGGACCTGTCAGCGCCGCTGGAGCATGAGGCCGTGCATTTCGAGGGGGACGCCCGGCAGGCGGCGCTGCTGTATCCCAAGAACGCCAATGTTGCGGCGGCAGTCGCCTTGGCGGGGCTGGGGTTCGAGGGCACGCAGGTGCGGCTGATCGCGGACCCGGCGGCGCGGGGGAATATCCACCGGATCACGGCTGCGGGCGATTTCGGAGAGATGTCCTTTGTGATCACCGGCCGGACCTTGCCGGGCCATCCCCGCACCTCGGCGCTGGCGGCGATGAGCGTGCTGTCGGCGCTGGCCGATCAGGCTGCGCGGGTCCGGTTCTGAAGGCGGGTCAGCCCTTCTTCTTGGCTTCGGCGGCGGCCTTCATCCGGGCGACCAGTTCGGCCTTGGGACCCGTCTTGCCATAGGGGTTCTTGTCGGTGCCCTTTTCGTTGTGTTCCTTGTGGCGCGGCATGTTTTTGGCCGACTTGTTTGCGCCCTGTTTTCCGTAATCCATGACCTTGCCCTCGACTGTCTGGGTATTGCCTGCTCATGCACCACGGCGCGGTTTTGCACAAGGTGGATGCGGGGGGCTGGCGTCTGTCCCATGATGGGACATTTTTCGCTTCCTTTCATTTCAATGGCTTGGCGATCCGCCTTCAGCATCTGTTTACCTTGGTTACCGGCAAATGAACGCTGTCGTGACGGGTGCGGATTGGGATGACGGCGCGCGGGAGGGTTTGCGGATGCGCGCGAACTTGCCCAAACATGAGCTATGCTTCGGCGCTTTGTCGCCAGTGCGCAGGGCTGCCCGGCAGGGGCGCGCGCAGGGGGCGGGCTGTCCCCGGCCGGTGATGGCCGAGGTAAATATCCTATACTTTCAGGTAGTAAGGCCGTGATCTGCCTGTTGTAAGAGCCCCCGCCGGGCTGTTGCAAGGGTTTGATACACCGCTCATGCGGGTGGTGGAACGGTCTATCCTGACGGAACCGATGACCCTCGCCTCCGGTTGTCCAGTCACTTCATGCAACCAAGAGGTGATGACATGACACTGAAGAATTTGATGACGACCACCGCCCTGAGTCTGCTGCTGGCCACGTCCGTTGTGGCGCAAACCGGTAGCGGCACGACGGCGCCCGCTGACGGCACTGCACCTGTGGCAACCGACGGGATGACGGATGCCGATTCCATGGCACCGCAAAGCCTGTCGGAGATGACCGTGGGAGACCTGAACGGCACCGATGTGAAGGATGCCAATGGTGAATCGATCGGCGCCATCACGGATGTCGTGCAGGGGATGAGCGAAGGTGAAGCCGTCGTCGGTATCGGCGGTTTCCTTGGGATCGGCCAATATGACGTGGCCCTTCCGCTGAGCGAGCTGTCCTATAACGCGGCGGATGAGGTGATCTCGGTCAGCCTGACGCGCGAAGAGCTGGAGGCGATGCCGGAATATGACGGCACCGACAAGGAACCGTTGCCGCCCGAGACTCAGCTTTCGACGCTGATGGACGAGACGCCTGATGCAGCCGCAACGGATGCGCCCGCGACGGATGCTCCTGTCACTGACGCTCCGGCAACCGACGCGCCGGCGACGGATGCACCTGCAACCGATGCGCCTGCGACAGACGCGCCTGCAACCGATGCACCGGCAACGGATGCTCCTGCGACCGATGCACCGGCAACGGATGCTCCTGCGACCGATGCACCGGCAACGGATGAAACCGAAGCCGATGACACGCTGGAGACAGATACCAACGAGGAAGAAAGCACCACCACCGACTAAACCGTCGTGATGGTTTTCACATCGCAATGACGGGGGGCTGCCATGTGGTGGCCCCCTTTTCTTGTGGCGCTGGACATGCCGTCGCGGCGCGCAAAGCGGTGCGTGCAAGCACGCACCCTACGGTTCGCTTGAAACCGCGCGGGGATCAGCCCTGCCGGGTTAGATGATCCATCACGGCGGGGCGGGCGGCGCGGATGACGTCGCGCAGTTCCGCGAGGGTGGTGCGGCGCAGGTTGGATGTGAGGGGGCGATGAAGGCGGGGCGCATCGAGAGCATGTCGCGGCCAGTGGCGGCAAGGCAGGGTGCGTGATCTCATGCACCACTCACCCGTCGCGGCGCGCAAAGCGGTGCGTGCAAGCACACACCCTACGGTTCGCTTGAAACCGCGCGGGGATCAGCCCTGCCGGGTTAGATGATCCATCACGGTGGGGCGGGCGGCGCGGATGACGTCGCGCAGTTCCGCGAGGTTGGTGCGGCGCAGGATGGATTTGACCGGACCGATGGAGGCGGGGCGCATCGAGAGCATGTCGAGGCCGATGGCGGCAAGGCAGGGTGCGTGATCTCTCGCACCAGCCACCCGTCGCGGCGCGCAAAGCGGTGCGTGCAAGCACGCACCCTACGGTTCGCTTGAAACCGCGCGGGGATTAGCCCTGCCGGGTTAGATGCTCCATCACGGCGGGGCGGGCGTCGTAGATGACGTCGCGCAGTTCTGCGAGGTTGGTGCGGCGCAGGATGGATTTGACCGGGCCGATGGAGGCGGGGCGTATCGAGAGCATGTCGCGGCCAATGGCGGCAAGGCAGTACCTGTAGGGTGCGTGATCTCACGCACCACCCACCCGTCGCGGCGCGCAAAGCGGTGCGTGCAAGCACGCACCCTACGGTTCACTTGAGACCGCGCGGGGATCAGCCCTGCCGGGCCAGATATTCCATCACGGCGGGGCGGGCGGTTTCCTCGCCACGGTCGCGGGCGTCGTAGATGACGTCGCGCAGTTCCGCGAGGTTGGTGCGGCGCAGGATGGATTTAACCGGACCGATGGAGGCGGGGCGCATCGAGAGCATGTCGAGGCCGATGGCGGCCAGACACGCCGCCTCGACGGGGCGGCCCGCGTCTTCGCCGCAGAAGCTGAGCGGGGTGCCGGTCGCGGCGCAGCGTTCCACGATGTTTTCGAGGAATGTCAGGAAGCTGAGATTGAGCGTGTCATAGCGGCGGCGGACGCGTTCATTCTCACGATCTGCGGCGAAGAAGAATTGTTTGAGGTCGTTGCCGCCGATGGAGAGGAATTGCACCTCCTCATAAAACTGCTCAGGCGCGAAGGCGAGGCTGGGGGTTTCCAGCATGGCGCCCACTTCCAATGAGGCGGGCAGGGGGTGGCCGAGGATGCGTTCGCGTTCCATCGCCTTGTCCATCTCGGCCTTGGCGGCGAGGTATTCGCCGTATTGCGCGACAAAGGGGAACATGATGGTCAGCGGGCGGCCATGGGCGGCGCGGATCAGGGCCTGCAACTGCATCCGCATGACGCCCGGTTTGTCGAGGCCCACGCGGATGGCGCGCCAGCCCAGGGCGGGGTTCGGCTCGTCATTGGGCTTCATGTAGGGCAGCACCTTGTCGGAGCCGATGTCGAGCGTGCGAAAGACCACGCGCTTGCCTTGGGCGGCATCGAGGACGCGGGCATAGAGCGCCGAGAGTTCCGAGCGTTTCGGCATCTGGTTGCGGACCAGAAATTGCAGTTCGGTGCGGAACAGGCCCACGCCTTCGGCGCCTGATCCGGCAAGGCTGGGCAGGTCGGCCATGAGACCGGCGTTCATGTGCAATCCGATGCGGCGTCCGCAGAGGGTTTCGGCGGGTTTGTCGCGGATCGAGGTGTAGCGTTCCTGTGCCTGGGCCTGCATCGCGATCTTGTCGCGGAAGGCGGAGGCGACGGTGTCGTCGGGGCGCAGGTGGACGGTGCCCTGATCGCCGTCCACCATGATGAGGTTGCCGTTCAACGCCTCGGTCGTGATGCGGCCGGCGCGGATCACCAGAGGGATCGCCAATGCGCGGGCGACGATGGCGGCATGAGAGCCGACGGAGCCTTCTTCCAGCACGATGCCGCGCAGGCTGCGACCATAGTCCAGCAGTTCGGCGGGGCCGATGTTGCGGGCCACGAGAATGGGATCGGTGGGCATTTCCGCCCCTGTTTCCTTGCCCTGTCCGGTCAGGATGCGCAGCAGGCGGTTCGAGAGGTCGTCCAGATCGTGAAGGCGGTCGCGCAGGTAGGCGTCGGTGACCTGCTCCATCCGGTTGCGGGCGTTGGACTGTTCCTTTTCCACCGCGGCTTCGGCGGTCAGGCCGCGGGCGATGTCCTCCTCCATCCGGCGCATCCAGCCCTTGGAATGGGCGAACATGCGGTAGGCCTCCAGCACTTCGGTCTGGTCCTTGTCGCCATTGGTGGTGGCCAGCAGTTCATCGACGCTCAGGCGCAACTGGCCCACGGCCTCGTGCAGGCGTTCCAGTTCCTTGTGCGGGTCCTCGGAGATCGGGTTGGTCACGACGACGCGGGGTTCGTGCAGCCAGACATGGCCTTCGGCGGCACCTTCCTGCGCTGTGGTGCCGCGGATCAGGACGGATTGCTGGTGGCGGGCGGAGAGGGCGGCGCCTTCGCCCTGAAAGGCGCCGAGTTCGGTCATTTCGGCAAGGACCATGGCGACGACTTCGAGGGCGTAGACCTCGTCGCCGGAAAATTCGCGGGCTTCTTTCGACTGGACGACCAGAACGCCCAGTTTTTCACCAAGTCGCTGGATGGGGACGCCGAGGAAGGAGGAATAGATCTCTTCCCCGGTTTCGGGCATGAAGCGGAAGCCCTTTTCCTGCGGGGCGTTGGCGGTGTTGATGATGCTGCCGGAGCGGGCGACGCGGCCGACGAGACCTTCGCCCAGTTTCATGCGCGTCTGGTGGACGGCTTCTGCCTTGAGGCCCTCGGTCGCGCAGAGTTCAAGGGTTTCGGGGTCGCGGAAAAGGTAGATGGAGCAGACTTCGGTGCCCATCGAATCGGCGGTCAGATGCGTGATCTTGTCCAGCCGGGCCTGACCCGCGCTGTCCTCGGCCATGGCGTCGCGCAACCGGCGCAGCAGCTTGCGGCTTTCGGATTCGGTCTGTTCGGGCATATGGCCTGCCTTGTTCCCCGTCCTGTGATCCGCTGGTCCAAGCCGGCCTGCCGGTCAGACCGGCAGCCGGGGCGGGGCCACCGATCGCCTGCTGTCAGGCCGATTTCTCCAACTCGAAGGCATCATGCAGCGCCTGCACGGCAAGTTCCATGTATTTCCTGTCGATGAGGACGGAAATCTTTATCTCGGAGGTTGCAATGACCTTGATGTTGATCCCCTCATCCGAGAGCGTCTTGAACATGCGCGCGGCCACACCGGCATGGCTGCGCATCCCGATGCCCACGACCGAGACCTTGGCCACATTGGTATCGGCTTCGAGCCGGTCGAATTTGATCAGCCCGGCTTCGCGCGCCTCGACCAGTGCCTTTTCGGCGCGTTTCATCTGGTCGATGGGGCAGGAGAAGGTCATGTCGGTGACGCCACCGGCATGGCCCTGATAATTCGTCTCGGACACGTTCTGCACGATCATGTCCACATTGACGCCCGCATCGGCGAGGGGGCCGAAGATGGCGGCGGCGATGCCGGGGCGGTCCTCGATGGTGACGAGGGTCATCTTGGCCTCGTCACGCGAGAAGGCGATACCGGAGACGGCTTTGGATTCCATGATAAGCTCCTCGTCGCAGACCAGCGTGCCTGCGGTGTCTGTGGGTTCCTCGAACGAGCTGAGCACGCGCAGCTTGACGTTGTAGCGCATGGCCAGTTCGACCGAGCGGGTTTGCAGCACCTTCGCGCCGAGGCTGGCGAGTTCCAGCATCTCCTCGAAGGCGATCTTATCCAGCTTGCGGGCCTTGGGGCTGACGCGGGGGTCTGTCGTATAGACGCCGTCCACATCGGTATAGATGTCGCAGCGTTCCGCACCAAAGGCGGCGGCAAAGGCCACGGCGGTGGTGTCCGAGCCGCCACGGCCCAGCGTGGTGATCCGGCCTTCGGGCGAGATGCCCTGAAAACCCGCCACAACCGCGACCTTCATGCCTTCGGCGAATTTGGCATTGATGTTGTCGGCGGGAATTTCCTCGATCCGGGCGGCGGAATGGGCGGAGGTGGTGATAAGCGGCACCTGCCAGCCCTGCCAGCTGCGGGCGGGGATATCCATTTCCTGCAAGGTCAGCGCCATCAGACCGGCGGTCACATTCTCGCCCGAGGAGACCACGGCGTCATATTCGCGCGCGTCGTAGAAGGGCGAGATGTCCTGCACCCATCCCACAAGCTCGTTGGTCTTGCCCGACATGGCCGAGACGATGACGATGACGTCATAGCCCTTGGCCACTTCAACGCCCACCCGCTTGGCGGCGCGCTTGATCCGGTCGAGGTTGGCGACGGACGTGCCGCCGAATTTCATCACGAGAACGGGCATGATCTGTCCTTGGTCGCAAGCTGCGCTCGCGTTTAATCTGTCGCCGTGATGCGCGCAATATCAATATGCGGGCGGGGCTGTCATGCGACGGTATCTTGCGCGTCGCGCCGGGCTGTCGTTACTGTCCGCCAAAGCGCGTCCGTGCCGGGGCGCGCGCGATCAAGGAGGATCACATGATTTTGGCGCACAGACCGGTCCATCTGGTCCTGACTCTTGTGGCGGGGCTGGCCCTGCCTGTTTCGGCCATGGCGCAATCCGCGACCGATCTGCTGGACGGGTCCGACCCGGCGGCGATCCTGAATATCGCGCAGGGCTATGGCTCGGCCATGCTGGATGTGGATTCGGTGGGTGATCCGATGATCGAGGGCCGGATCGACGGGCAAGCCTATACTGTCTTTTTCTATGGGTGCGAGGCGGGGAAGGATTGTTCGTCGATCCAGTTCACGACCTATTTCGCGGGCATCCGTCCTGATGCCTCGCTTGTCAGCGCATGGAATGACGAGAACCGTTTCGGCACGCTGTATCTGGACAGTGACGGCGATCTGGCGATTGATCTGGATGTGAACCTGATCAATGGCATTTTTGCAACGTCCTGACTTTGCGCGGTTTTTCCTCTAATGCCCTGTTTTTGCTTCCGCAATCGCGTTTTTGCGGCGGCGTGCGGCGGCGCTGAATTGCGTTTGAGGTGGTCAAAACGGCGGTAAATGGTTGATGTGATGTTGATGCAGGTGTTGATGTGGCTTGACGTGCGCCTCGAAAAACGCAGGACTGCTCCGGGGTGTTTCGGAGGCGATGAGGATGCCAAAACGGATTCGATTGAGTGAAAGTGTCGTTAAAAAGGAAACGGCAAAAGATCGTGATTTCCAGATTTTCGATGACATGGTCATTGGCTTTGCCTTGGTGGTTTACCGCTCGGGCAATAAGGCTTTTGCCCTGAATTACCGGACCAGCGGTCGGCTTCGGCGCTATACCATCGGGCGGTGGCCTGAGTGGTCTGTTACGGCGGCTCGGGCGCGGGCGGCTGAGCTGCGCCGTCAAGTTGATGCCGGCTCGGATCCCATGGACGAGCGGAAGTCGGCTTACGGGTCGGCGACCATTTCGGCTTTGGTCGATCTCTATCAGACTGAACACCTGCCGAAGGTGTCGGCGCGAAATGCCAAGGATCAGAGGTCTATGCTCGCGACCTTTGTGCTCGCGCGGTGGAAGGGTCGCCTCGTGAAAAGCATCACGGCGCGGGATATAGACCAGCTGCTGACGGAGGTGGCTTCTGGCGCTCTGAGCCGACGCAAATGGCCGGAAGGCGTGGGCAAAAGGCCTACACCCACACGTGCGAACAGGTGCGGTGAAGTGCTCCGAAAGATGTTTTCTCTGGCGGTCGATGTCGGGATGCGGCCGGATAATCCCGCTTTGAATTATCGGCGACGCGAGGAAACGCAGCGGGACCGATTTTTGTCGCTGCACGAGGTCACCGCATTGGTGGGTGCGCTCGACGTGGCCGATGATCCGCTGGCAGCTGATCTGGTTCGGATGCTGATTTTGACTGGCGCGCGCAAGGGCGAGGTGTGTAACGCGCGCTTTGACGATTTCAGTCTCGACCATCTGTTTTGGACAAAGCAGGCGGCGACGACGAAGCAGAGACGGATCCATCGGGTTCCGATATCGCAGGAGGTGGCTTCGATCATCAGGCGGCGCCGGGCGGAGGTTCCCGAGGGGTGTCCATGGCTATTTCCGCTTCTGGACGGCAGTGCTCCGGTCAGGAACATCGAGAGGGGCTGGGATCAGATCAGAAAGCTTGCCGGGCTCGAGGGACTGCGTCTCCACGATCTGCGGCACACCTTCGCCTCTTTGCTGGTGTCGGATGGATCTTCCCTCGAAATGATCGGGGGGCTCCTGGGCCACAGCAACACGCGCACGACGCAGCGCTATGCGCATCTGATGGACTCGCCGTTGCGGGCCGGGGTGGATAGTGTCGCGGCGCGGCTGAAGCCGCGCCTGCGGGTCATTGATGGCGGCGGCTAAGCCGTCAGTTTCGGTTGCCTGCCGGCATGGGCTGGGTGGTGGCAGGCTCGAGGGGTTCGGCTTCCACCACGAAGGCTTCAGCATGGCCGTCGCCGTGATTCGCAATTTCGAGCCAGCGCGCGCCGGCCACGCGCGCTTCGTCTTTCGTTTCTTTGAATTGGGCAAAGGTCGGGACGGAGTTCACCAGTCCAATGGCAAGGTGCCCGCTTTGCAAAAGTGATTTGTCGTTCGGCATTAATTGTTCCCTTGGGCTTTTTCAGGACGCTTGGTCCGTGTTCATTATAGCTTCAAAAACTGGATAAATTCGAGCGCGCATCGTTCTTTCATCTGGAAACTCACCGTCCTCCGAATTTCTGCTGAACCAGTCTTGCATTTCCTTGAGTAGCGCCGTCTTGGTCGCTGGCAAGCCTTCGAGGTGAATTCTTTTGATCAGGGCGACATACATGGCGTCCCAATCGTATTTAGGTGCCGCATATTTGCGCGGGAGGCCGGTTCCAATCTGCTTAGAGAACGCCTCGTATTCCTCCTGAAGGATCAGGATGTCATCGACCGTGATGGCGATGCCTTGCTCGGGCGTGTCAAAGAAGATCCATGACTTCGATTTGCTCTTGGGTGGCCGGATGCGCCGCAGCGTCTGCCATGTCGCGGATGGGCGCGTCCGTCCCATGTTTCGAAGCAGCCTGTGGTGTCCAGACCAAGGGCGTCGAAGCGCGCCGCCAGCCCGGTGGCGGATTGATCCACGGTGATGTCGGCACCCGCGCCGCCCATGTCGGTCTGCACCCATCCGGGGTGGTAGATGCCCACGGCGATGCCGCGCGGGGCCAGATCGGCGGAGAGGTTGCGGCCAAGGTTCAGGGCGGCGGCCTTGGAGGCGCGGTAGATATAGCTGCCCCCCGGCGCGCGGGTGTCGCTGGCCATCTGCGAGGAGATGATGGCGATCTTGGGCATTTGCGCGCGGGCCAGATTCGGCAAGAGGGCCTGCACCGCGAGAAAGACGCCGGTGACATTGGTGGCGAAGGTGTCGGCCCAGAGGGCGGCCGGATAGCCGTCATCAAGGCTCTGGCCCTTGTCGGCATAGATGCCCGCGTTGCAGATCAGAAGATCGACGGGCTGATCCTTGATTGTTTGGGCCAGACGCGCATGGGCGGCGGGGTCGGTCACGTCGAGCTGGATCAGATCCTTGTCGCCGCTGCGCGATGTGCCGGTGACCTGATGTCCCTGTGCCAGATACTGCGCGCGCAGGGCGGCGCCGATGCCGCGGCTTGCGCCGGTGATGACGATATGCATGTGCGGGAGCGCCTTCCTTGGTTCAGTTGGTCTTGCGGCGCGGGATGAAGGGCAGCGGCGCGATGGGCACCCCGTCCTCGATCAGGCGGCGGGCGTCTTCGGGGCGGGCCTCGCCATAGATGGCGCGGTCGGGGGCGGTTCCGTCATGGATGGCGCGGGCTTCGCGCGCGAAATCCTGTCCGACATAGTCGGAATGGGTTTCGATATGGTTCTTGAGCGCGGCCAGCGCCTGTGCGGCGGGGGTGGCGGGCGCGGCGTTTGCCGGGACGGTCGGGGCCGCAGGGACCGGGACCGGGGCCGCGTCGCGTGCGGGGCGCACGCGGGGGGCCATCACGGCCTTGGACACCGAGGTGACGCCGCAGATCACGCAGGTGACCATGCCCGCGCGTTCCAGCTTGTCATAGGCATCCGAGGACTGAAACCAGCTGTCGAAGCGGTGGTCATTGCTGCATCTGAGCGAGAACTGGATCATCTGGCCTGCTCTGCGGTGAAGGCGCGGCCCTGTGCCCCTGTGTGCCGGGGGCCGGCAGGCCGAGGCGCCGGGATCGTGTGGTGAACAGATAACGGCTTGGCGGGTGAATTCAAGTCAGCGCTTGAGCTTGCGGGGGTCGAAGCTTTTGATGATCTGGGCCAGTTCGGGTTCCTGTATCGCCTTGGCGGCCTTCTTCTGGCTGAACCATTTGCGTTGGCGCATCCCGGATTCGGGGTAGTCGGCGGCCAGTTCGCGCACCCGCACGGGATAGACCATCGCGACGCAGGGCAGCAGCGCATCGGGGCCGAGCATCTTGGAGTAGGAGAACATGCCGAGGCAGACGTCTATGGACTGCCCCTCGACGCCCGCTTCCTCCCAGGCTTCGGTCATGGCGGCGCGGGCGGGGGTGACGCCGTCCATCGGCCAGCCCTTGGGCACGATCCAGCGGCCCGAGCCGCGGCTGGTGACGAGCAGGATCTGTGTCTTGTCCTTGACCACCCGGTAGCAGAGCGCAGCAAACTGGGTCCGGACATCGCTTTTATGCGCTGTCTGGAGCCGGAGCGGCAGCTGTTTGATGTTCTGGACGGTCACATCCGGAAATCCTTGGTGGTGATCATGGCAGGGCGGGTCGCGCGGGTTGGTTGAAAATAGCGCATAGGTGCGGGCATATCCAGAGCCAGGGTGACAGCGGCCCGCCTTGCGCGGGTGACTGTGGCGCATTCGCCTTGGGGCTGCGTGGTCGTGGGCGGGCGGATCAGAGGTCCGGGCCGGTGGCGGTCCAGATGCGGTCGCGGGCCACGGACATGGACTTGAGGATGGCATGGGCGCTGTCGCCGGGTTTGAGGTCCAGCGTGGCGCAGGCGCGGCGGGTGATGCGGATCAGGATATCCTCGGAGCCGATGGCGAGATGGACCACCGCGCCCGGTCCTTCGCCCTGATGGATGCGGGTGATGGTGCCCGGCAGGATGTTCAGCGCAGAGAGACCCTCGGGCCGGGCGCGGGACAGGATCACCTCGTGGGCGAGGATGCGGACACGCAGGGTGGTTCCGGGCGCATCCTCGACCCGTGGCAGCCAGAGGGGACCTGCGGCGGTGATGAGTTCGGTCAGCCCGTCGGCGTGATGCGTGACGACGCGGGCGGTGAGGGTCGAGGCTGCGGCCCGCGCGCCGACCGCCGCCGTATCGCCCAGGACCTGTGCTGCGGGGCCCGTGGCGACCACGCGCCCCTGACGGAGCGCCACGACGGTGGTGGCCAGCCGCGCCACTTCGGGCAGGGCATGGCTGACATAGAGGATGGGCACCGCCACCTCGTCGCGCAGGCGTTCGAAATAGGGCAGGATCTCGGCCTTGCGCGCCTCGTCCAGCGCGGCCAGCGGTTCATCGGCGAGGATCAGTTTCGGCGCGGCCAGCAGGGCGCGGCCGATGGCGACGCGCTGTTTCTCGCCCCCCGACAGCGCACCGGGGCGGCGGTCCAGCAGATGGCCGATGCCCAGCATCTCGATCACGCGGGCGGGGTTTTCGTGGCGCGCATCGCGGGGGGCGAACCAGCGGCCGTAATGCAGGTTCTGCCGGACGGTCAGATGGGGAAACAACCGGCCTTCCTGAAAGATATAGCCCAGCCTGCGGCGGTGTGGCGGCAGGATGCGGTGCGCTTGCGTGTCCAGCAGCACCCAGTCGTCCACGGCGATGCGTCCCATGCGGGGGCGCAACAGACCCGCCATGGCATTGATCAGCGTGGTCTTGCCTGACCCAGACGGGCCGAACAGCACCGTCACGCCGGCAGGGGCCTCGAAGCTGACATCCAGATCGAAGCCGGGAAAGCCGTGGCGGATGGCGACAGACAGCGTCATGATCCGGCCACCATGCGGGCGACGCGACGGCCCACCACCTCGGACAGCAGCAGCGCGGCCATGGCGATGGCCACGGCGATGAGGACCAGACGGCTGGCCGCGTCCTCGCCGCCCGGCACCTGCAGAAAGGCGTAGATGGCGGAGGGAATGGTCTGCGTCTCGCCGGGGATGTTGGACACGAAGGTGATGGTGGCCCCGAATTCCCCCATCGCCTTGGCAAAGGCGAGGATCGCCCCCGCCACGATCCCCGGCAGGATCAGGGGCAGGGTGACGGTGGCAAAGACCCACAGCCGCGACGCGCCCAGCGTGCTGGCGGCGGCTTCCAGCTTGGGGTCCACCGCCTCGATCGCCAGACGGATGGCGCGCACCATCAGGGGAAAGGCCATGATCGCGGCGGCAAGGGCGGCCCCGGTCCAGCGGAAGGACAGCACGATGCCGAACCATTGATCCAGAAACTGACCCACCATCCCGCGTCGTCCGAAGGTGATGAGCAGCAGATACCCAGTCACCACCGGTGGCAGGATCAGCGGCAGATGCACGATCCCGTTCAGGATCTGCTTGCCCGGAAACGACCAGCGCGCCAGTGCATAGGCGATGAAAATGCCCAAGGGCAGGCTGGCCAGCGTGGCCCAGAACGAGACCGACAGGCTGAGCCGGACGGCTTGCCATTCTGCCGGTCCCAGCCAGTTGGTCAGGGCATCAATCATTCCGCGTGCCTGCCTCAGTCATCCGGGTCAGTCAAGCACGGTGAAGCCGTGATCCTGCCAGATCGCGCGGGCGCTGTCCGAGGCGAGGAAGGCGAGGAAGGCATGGGCCTGGGGGCTGTCGCTTTGCGCGGTGATCGCTGCGGGATAGGTGATCGGTGCGTGGCTGTCCGCCGGGAAGGTGCCGATGACCGTCACCCTGTCCTCGGCCGCCGCATCGGTGGCATAGACGATCCCCAAGGGGGCCTCGGCCCTGGCCACGAAAGCAAGGGCGGCGCGCACGTTGTCGGCCTGCGCGACCTGGGGGGCGACGGCATCCCAGAGCCCCAGATGGGTCAGCGCCGCCTTGCCATAGACGCCGGCGGGCACGGCATCGACCAGCGCCATGGCGAGCCGGCCGCCCCGCAGCAGCGCCGGCAGATCGAGGGTCGCGTCGAGGGTCACGGGGGGCGCGTCCGGCCCGTGGGCGATCAGCACCAGCCTGTTGCCGAGGATGTCGCGGCGGGTGCCGGGCTGCAGGTCGCCCGAGGCTGCGAGCGCCTCGATCCAGTCGGTGCTGGCCGAGATGAAGATATCGGCGGGCGCGCCTTGCTGGATCTGGCGCGCGAGGGAGGATGATCCGGCATAGGACAAGGTGGCGGTCTGGCCAGACTGTGCGGTCCAGGCGGCGGCGACGCGGTCCAGCGCGGTGGTCAGGCTGGCGGCGGCGAAGACGGTCACATCGGCCCCGGCGCGCAGGGGGGCGGCTGCGAGGGTCAGGGCCATCAGCGTGGCCAGAACCGGGCGGCGGGCGAGGGGCATGAGGGGCTCCGGGTTGATATGGTCCGTGAAACATATCGCAGGAGGGGACGGGCCGGGGCAAGCGTTATTTTCCGTCGGGAATATCCCTGTCCGGGGCCTCCGACAGCAGGGCGCGCAGGTCCTGCAGCCTGTCGGCACCGGCCGCGGCGGCCTCGACCTCGAACGCGCGGTAGAGCGCCAGCACGCGCCGCCCGTTGGGTGTCAGCACCGCCCCGCCGCCGCCCGTCCCGCCGCGCGTGCTGGAGACGAGCGGGTCGCGGAACATGGCGTTCAGGGTGCCGATCAACTCCCAGGCGCGCTTGTAGCTCATCCCCATCTCGCGCCCCGCCGCCGCGATGGAGCCGGTCCGGTCCAGCCGTTCCAGCAACTCGGCCTTGCCGGGGCCGATCATCTCGGCCTCGCCAAAGACGATGCGGATGCGCAGACGCGGATGCGCCGGGGTGTCAGGAGCAGTGTCGGGCGGCTGGCTCATGCCCCCAGATGTGTCGGATCGGGGGGCATGTTGCAAGGGGGGTGCTATTATTCGGGGTTGAAGAAGTAGGCTCCGAAGCGATGCCATTGAGAAGCTGTTAAAACGGCAGGCTCGGCCTCAAAGATTGCCATCCGCCCGACATGGCGCGTGGGTTTGCAGAACTCTTCGACCACATGGTAGCGGGGCCGGTCGCTGTAATCATCGAAAAGGATTGTGGTGGGTCGGTTGATGTGCATCAGGGTTGCAACGAAACAGGCCACTCGGAACCGTCCGTCGATCAGCACGACATCGGGATGGATCAGGGCAGGGTGCTGCCAGATCGACATGGGGTAGTTGATGAAGTGAAGGATCTTGCTGTTATCCACCGGATGACCCCATTCCTTGGTCTGGCCGATGTCAACGTGGGTCATGAATACCTTGCCCTTTGGCGGGTTGTGGTGGAACCAATCCTCCATCTTCTTGCACCAGTCCCTGTCGCTTTCTGTCGAGAACACGGTTGTTCCCGACTGCTCGGCGGCCAAGATGGTGGAGCCCCCGGAACCGTATTCGACGATTGATTTTGGAGTTGAGTAAATGCCTTTGACAAATTTGGCAACTTCATCCGGTAAGGTAAGCTCCGGTTTGGGCGGCCTTAGCACAGAATTGCGTTGCGCAAGTATCTTCTGTCTTTCGGCGATGCGAGCCGACGATTCAACCTGAATCTTTCGTGATATTGCATCTACAGTTGCCAAAGGCTCTGTTGCACAAATCGGCTGATCGCCGAAGTTCCCCTTTCCCTGGACAGACTTATCCCACGGTCTCTGTGACGGGTATGCCGAGTGCGGTGTAGCCGTTCAGGATGGCGATGCGGACCTG